>JBCDKH010000038.1 GCA_038746835.1 Planctomycetota bacterium
GGCGGGTCGGTGCCGTGGCGGACGATGGTCCGGCGGCACGGCCCTGGTTGGCGAACACACGTGCGGCATCGCCGCGGGAGTCGGTTTTGGCTAAAGGGATTCGCGTCAGTGCACTAGCGAAAGAGCTGGGTCTCAAGAGTAAGGATGTTCTCGAAAAGCTCCGCCAAGAGGGGCTTGGCGATCAGGCACCCAACCACCAGAGCACCATCGGCGTAGGTCTGGCCGCGACTGTGCGCGACTGGGCCGAGAAAGGTCTGATCGTCAGCACGACGACCACCAAGACCAAGAAGGCCCCGGCCAAGAAGGCCGCAAAGAAAACCGCCAAGAAGACGACCAAAAAAGCTGCTCCGAAGAAGAAGGCGGCCGAGACGATCGACGCCCCAGCCGAGACGCCCGAAGCGCCGCCAGCTGAAGCCGCCCCACCTCCTCCGCCTCCACCACCGCCCGCGCCGCCCAGGCCGCCGGTTCAGGCAGCGCCCCAGGCACCGGCGATCCAGGGCCCAGACACGAGCCTCGGCCGACGCGACCCCAAGACCGGCCGGATCATCCCGCCGCCGCAACCGCCTACGCCCGTCCGTTCCGCAGTCGAGGCGCCGAAGGCTCCGACGCGTCCCGTCGGAACGCCCCTGCCCAAGGACGCACCGCAACCCGCCCCGCCGACCGGTGCCGGCCGAGGCGGTGTCCGACCTCCGGCCGCGCCCGCAGGCACGCCTGTCAATCCGGCGACCGGTCTGCCCGAGCAGGAGATGCGGCCGACGATCACGCTGGCCGACAAGCAGAAGGAGCTTCAGGATCGCATCAAGGCCGAGCGCGAGGCCAAGCGTCAGGCCGAAGGCCCGGTCAAGGCCGCGCCGCAGCTGTCGACGCTGAAGAAGGCCGAGGTCTCAGGACCGAAGGTCGTTCGCGTCGAAGCGCCCGATCACGTCCCCACGCCGCGTCGTCGTGGCGAGGGCGGCCCGAACCGTCCCGGTGGTCCGGGTCGGATCCCTCAGGGTCCGCTGGCAAAGGGTGGCGGCGGCGTCAAACTTCGTGAGCCGGCACCGGGCCAGCAACAAGGCGGCGGAGCCGGCGATCGTGGCGGCAGCCTGTCCGGTCGACGCCGCACCGACGGCCGACGCGGCGAAGCGCTCGAAAAGCTCCGCGAGTTCACCGACGCCGACATCATCGCCCGTCGCGACGCCCTCAACGCCGCCAAGGCCAACCGCAGCCTGCTCGACCGGCAGATGCAGCGGACCGCCCGTCGCGGCCAGGGCTTCCGCGCTCCGACTCCGTCGCAGCGGGAAGGCCCGGTCATCGTCAAGGAGCCGATCACCGTCAAGAGCCTTTCGAACGATCTTGGCGTCCGGTCAAACGCCCTGCTCCGCACGCTCTTCGTCAAGCACGGTGCGCGTGGCGTGAACATCAATTCGCCGCTCGACGTCGAGCAGGCCGAAGCGCTGGCGATGGAGTTCGGCGTTGAGGTCGAGGTCGAGCGTGAGCCCACGGCCGAAGAGAAGCTGGCCGAGCGGTTCGCCGAAGTCGAAGCCAAGCTCGACGACGGCGACATCTCCGCTCGCCCGCCGGTCGTCACGATTCTCGGCCACGTTGACCACGGCAAGACGTCGCTGCTGGACAAGATCCGCAACACCAACGTCGTCGCCGGCGAATCCGGTGGCATCACGCAGCACGTGGCCGCGTTCGACGTCACCGTCGAGCGTGAGGGCGAGCAGAAGCCGATCACGTTCATCGACACGCCGGGCCACCAGGCGTTCACCGCGATGCGTGCCCGCGGTGCGCAGGTGACGGACATCGTCGTCCTCGTGGTCGATGCCGCTCAGGGCATCCAGCCGCAGACGACCGAGTCAATCAACCACGCCAAGGCCGCCGGCGTGCCGCTGGTCGTGGCGATGAACAAGATCGATCGCCCCGACGCCAACCCCGACAAGGTGCTCGGCGAACTCGCCGCCGCCGACCTCAATCCGGCCGAATGGGGCGGCGACACCGAAGTCGTCCGCACGTCGGCCATGACGGGCGAAGGTATTGAGGATCTGCTCGAAATCCTCGACATCCAGGCGGAAATTCTCGAACTCAAAGCCGCCCCGCAGACGCCGGCGCGAGGGCGCGTCATCGAGGCGCGCCAGGCGCAGGGCCTGGGTCCGGTGGCGACCGTCCTTGTGCAGCAAGGCACGCTGAAGGTCGGCGACGTCATCCTCGCCGGCGTCGGCTGGGGCCGGGTGCGAGCGTTGCAGCTGGCCAACGGAACGAGCGTCAAGGAGGCCGGGCCGTCGATGCCGGTGCTGGTCTCGGGCTTCAACGAGGTCCCGTCGGCCGGCGATGCGTTCTTCATCATGAGCGACCTCGACGAAGCCGTCGCCGTCGCCGAAGAGCGTCGCACGGCCCAGCGACAAGATGAGCTGGCGCTCAAGAACAAGGTCAGCCTCGACAACCTGTTCGACACCGTCGCCGAAGGGCAGATCAGCACGATCAACCTCATCCTCAAGGGCGACGTCAAGGGCTCGGTCGAGACCCTCGTCGCCACCGTCGGCCAGCACAACAACCAGGAAGTGCAGGTCAAGACGATCCACTCCGCTGTCGGCGCCGTCAACGAAAGCGATGTCGAACTCGCCGACGCCTCCGAGGCCGTCATCATCGGCTTCCACGTCGGCATCGACGAGGGTGCGCGTCACCTGGCCGAGCAGCGTGGCGTGGAGATTCGCACGTACAGCGTGATCTACGAGATCTACGACGACATCAAGCTCGCCCTGTCGGGTCTGCTTGAGCCGGAGATCCAGGAGAGCTACCGCGGCACGGCCGAGATTCGCCAGACCTTCCGCTCGAGTCGCCTGGGCACGATCGCGGGCTGCTACGTCACCGACGGCACCATCGGCCGCGACGCCCTGGTCCGCCTGCTCCGCGACGGCCGGGTCGTCCAGGAAGGCCTCAAGATCGAAAGCCTCCGCCGCATCAAGGACGACGTCCGCGAGGTCAAACAAGGCCTCGAGTGCGGTCTCAACCTCCAGAACTACGACGACGTGAAAGACGGCGACAAGCTGGAGTTCTACGTGCGTGAAGAGGTCGCCCGGTCGCTGTAGACCGTGACGACCGCTGGGTCGTGTAGAATGAGGCCATGGGCGATGTGGCTACAGCGCCGTTGACGGCTGACGCCGAGGTGATTCCGCCTTTAAACGACGGCGATCGCCTCGATCGCGAGGAGTTCCATCGCCGGTACGAGGCGATGGGTCCCGGCGTTCGTGCGGAGTTGATCGAGGGCATCGTCTACCTCTATGACAACGACGAGATGGCCTCCCCTGTCAGCCTGAACGCCCACGCCTCGCCACACTTCCTCGTGAGTGGGTGGCTCATGCACTACGTAGCTCGCACGCCGGGCCTCATCGCTGGAATCGACGGGTCGGTCCTGCTCGATGGAATCAATGAGCCCCAGCCGGATGTCCTGCTGGGGATCCCGACTTCGGCAGGCGGTCAGACAGAGGTCGTGACTCGAAGCGGCAAAGAGTACGTGGCCGGCGGGCCGGAGCTGGTCGTGGAGGTGTCGGCATCGACGGCTCGGGTCGACCTGAACGCCAAGCTTCGGGCCTACGCCCGCAACGGCGTTCGGGAGTATCTCGTCGTCCTCGCCGATCGCAAGCCGGCCGAGGTTCGGTGGTTCACCCTCGATCCGGTTGGCGAGCCGACACCGATCGAATTGAAGGAAGACGCGCTGGAAAGCCGTGTTTTCCCGGGCTTACGCCTCGATCCGACGGCCTTGATCGCCGGGGATGCTGCAAGATTGCTCGTTGAACTCGACGAGGGACTCAGCGCTCAGCCGCATGCCGACTTCGCCGGGCGGGTGCGATTGACAAAGTCGAGCTGATCAAAGCTCGTCGAGCGATCGCACCTGTCCGCGTCGGCGTGTGGTATACTTTCGACAGCGATGCGTTCTCGGCTGCTCACACTCTTGCTCGTCACGGCGGTGTTGCCGCTGGTGGTGGGTGGTGTGGGGTTGCGGAGCCTTTGCCAGTCGCTGTGCACGATTGATGATCGTCACACGCCGGTTGCTGGGTCGTGCTGCACGCCGGAGCCGGCGGAGCGGGATTCTGGTGAGCCGTGTGATGGCGAGTGTCTGATCGAGGCGATCGATCTGTCGGCGGTGTCTGCGGACAAGACGGAACGTCTCGATCCGCCGCCGTTGGTGGCGGTTGTGATGGCCGACGTATTGGCCAAGCCAGTTGCCGCGGCAGGGTTCGTCGCTGCTCCGGGACCAGCCCCGCCGCCGCCGAACTTGTTGTCGCTTTCGTGTCGGTTGGATTGTTGATTCGGGCCGCTCGTCACGCCGTTCCACGGCGACGACCTGCTCGTTTCCTGCTCATCCGACTTCAAACGAAAGTGACTGATGAACCTGATTTTCATTCTGATGATGCTTGCTGGCTTCGCCGGCGAGCGTGATGCTGCCGACGCGAACGCCGCTGCCTGCGGCGGCGACGCCGCCACCTGCCAGGCATGCTGCGGCAATGACTGCGTGTCCTGCTGTGGCACCACCGTCGACTCCTGCTGCGACACGCCAAAGCCGCAGGCAACGGTTTTGGCCGCGTCGAGCTGCTGCTCGAAGTAGCTTCACGCAACCTCCAACGAAAACCGCCCGCCACGATCATCGTGGCGGGCGGTGTTGTGTCTAGGCCAGGGCTGAGCGATGAAAGATCGTCACGCCATGCCGCCGAGCTTCATCTCGTGGAGGCCCTTACCGGCCGGGACCATCGGGTAGACGTGCTCTTCGGGGTCGACGAAGAAGTCGGCGACGACGGGCCCGGGGTGGTTGAGCATCTCTTCGACCTTCTTCGGCACGTCGGCCTTGTCACGGCACTTGACGCCCTTCACGCCGTAGCTCTCGGCCATTGCGGCGAAGTCGGGGTTCTTCATCTTCGTCTGGCTGTACCGCTTCTCGTAGAAGAGGTCCTGCCACTGCTTGACCATGCCCTGGAAGTCGTTGTTCAGGATCATGATCTTGGCCGGGATGTTGTACTCGGCCAGCGTCGCCAGCTCGTAGCAGGTCATGAGGTACGAGGCGTCGCCGTCGATGTCGACGACCACCTTGTCCTTCGCACCGAGTTGTGCACCCAGCGCCGACGGCAGCCCGTAGCCCATCGTGCCGAGACCGCCGGAGGTGACCATCTGCCTCGGGAAGCGCCAGCGGTAGTGCTGGGCCGCCCACATCTGGTGCTGGCCGACGCCGGTGGTGATGATCGCCTCGCCGTTGGTCTGTTTATGCAGTTCTTCGATAACGTACTGCGGCTTGGAGTGTTCGGAGTCGTCGCGGAAGGCGAAGGGGTGCTTCTGCTTCCAGCGGTCGATCTTGGCAAACCACTCGCCGCGATCGCGGAACTCGAGCCGGTCTTCGAGTGCGGCCAGCGAGGCCTTGGCGTCGCCGATGACCGAGACGTCGACGTCGACGTTCTTGCCGATGCTCGACGGGTCGATATCGACGTGGATGATCTTGGCCTTGGGGGCGAAGCTCGCGAGGTTGCCGGTGACGCGATCGTCGAAACGGGCACCGACGGCGATGAGGACGTCGCTGTCCTGGACGGCGTAGTTGGCGAACGCGCTGCCGTGCATGCCGAGCATGTAGAGCGACTTGGGGTCGTGCTCATCGAACGCGCCCATGCCGAGCAGCGTGGTCGTGCAGGGGATGTTGCCCTTGTCGCTGCAGCGGCGAAGCTCCTGCCAGGCGTCGGCGATGATCGCCCCGCCGCCGACGTAGAGGACGGGTCGCTCGGCCTTGTTGATCAGTTCGGCCGCCTCGTCGAGGCTCTTTTCGTCACCGCCGGCCGCGCCGAAGAACTGGCGTGCCAGGATGTGGTTGCGCGGCGTGTCGTCGACCTCTTCGGTGAGCGTCGCCGTCGTGACGTCCTTGGGCAGGTCGATCAGCACCGGTCCCGGCCGGCCGCTGGTGGCGACGGTGAAGGCCTCGTTGACGACGCGCGGCAGCTCGCGGACGTCCTTGACGAGGTAGTTCCACTTGGTGCAAGGCCTCGTGATGCCGGTGACGTCGGCCTCCTGGAAGGCATCGTTGCCGATGACGGCGGTGGCGACCTGGCCGGAGAAAACGATGATCGGCACCGAGTCCATCTGGGCGGTGGCGAGCGGCGTGACGGTGTTGGTCGCACCCGGGCCGGAGGTCACGATGCAGACGCCCGGCTTGCCGGTGACGCGGGCGTAGCCGTCGGCGGCGTGGCCGGAGGCCTGCTCGTGCCGGTTGAGGATGAAGTTGGCCGGCGAGTCGTAGAGGGCGTCGAAGACGGGCAGGATCGCTCCGCCCGGGTAGCCGAACATGGTGTCGACCTCGTGTTGCTCGGTGAGCATGTCGCAGAGGATCTGGGCGCCGGTTCGGCCCTTGTAGGCCGGGCGAGCTTTTTCAGCGGGACGGACGGGTGCGGCGGTGGAGGCGTGCATGGCCTTGGGTGTATCGGGCGGAGCGGGAAGCGGGCGAAAGATCGTGCGGAAGAGGTGCGGCCTGCCGGGATTCGGCGGGTCGGAGGGTTGAGCCGGCGGCTGGCGGGTCGGATGACCCCGTCGCCGGCTAGGCGACGATGACAACAAGGACGACGACCGCAATCAGCGGGCGGAGCAACGGAATGATCAGCTCGCGCGGACGTGCCACTGTCGAGAGGGTGGCGTGGCTATCGGACGGTGTCAACCACCGACTTGCATTTTTTCACGTGAAGGCTGGCGAAACCTCTACCGCCGGCCGCGGAGTGGGGACTTGCCGACGCCGCGGCGTCGGCGGCGTGGGGGTTCGGGCTTGGCGGGTTCGGGGTTGGCTTCAAGCTGGCCGTTGCGCTCGGCGTCGGCGGCGAGGACCTCTTCCTCGCTTGCACGCTGGACGTCGCGCGATTGCCCGGCGAAACCCTCGATCTCGCCACGCGGGATCTCCATGTTGATGAGCATCTCGATCCGCGTCAGTTCCTGGCCCTGGTCAGGCGTGACGAACGTGTAGGCCTTGCCCTCGTTGCCCATGCGTGCGGTTCGGCCGATGCGGTGGACGTAAGCCTCGGCGTCTTCGGGCACGTCGTAGTTGATGATGTGCGACACGCCCCGGACGTCGATGCCGCGGCTGGCGAGGTCGGTGGCGACGAGCACGTCGAACTTCTTGTCGCGGAAGCCCTTCATGACCTTCTCGCGCTTGCTCTGGTTGAGGTTGCCGTGGATCTCGCGGACGTCGATGCCGGCGGCGGTGAGCTTCTTGGTCAGCTTCTCGGCCCCGCGCTTGGTGCGGGTGAAGACGATCGCCAGCTCGGGCTCCTCTTGCTTCAGCAACGCCAGGATCAGGTCGCCCTTGTCGTAGCCGCTGACGGGAACGTGGTACTGCTCGACCAGCTCCACCGTCGGCGACTCATCAGCACCGGTCGCGACGAGCTTCTTGACGTCGTCGTTCCGCATGAACGATCGAGCGAGCTTCTCGATCTCCTTCGAGATCGTCGCGCTGACGAACATGGTCTGCAGCTCGTCGTCGGGCAGCTCGGGCACACCCTCCTCGTCGCCGGCGTCGGCGTAGTCCTGGTGGATCTTGACGCCGTAGACCTCCTTGACGCGGTTCCGGATGTCCAGGCCGTCGTTGATGCTCTTGAGGATCTTGCGGATGTCGTCGCGAAATCCGATGTCGAGCATCCGGTCGACCTCGTCGAGGACGACGAACCGCATGTTGCAGAAGTCGAGCACGCGCCGCTCGATGAGGTCCATGACGCGCCCGGGCGTCCCGACGATGATCTCGGGCGAGTGCTTGAGATCGCGCATCTGCTTGGCGATGCGATCGCCGCCGTAGACGCAGGCGACGCGGATCTTCGTGTGCTTGGCGAGCATCGTGAGCTCGGCCTCGATCTGGACGGCCAGCTCGCGCGTCGGGGCGAGGATGATCGCCTGCGTCGCGTAGCCGTGGACGGCCTCGCAGAGGATCGGAATGCCGAAGGCAGCGGTTTTGCCGGTGCCGGTGCGTGCCTGGCCCAGGATGTCGTGCCCGTCGAGCGCCGGGCCGATCATGAGGCTCTGGATTTCGCTCGGCTCTTCGAAACCAGCGTCGGCCAGGCCGCGGAGGACGTCGAGGTCGACGTCGAGTTTCTTGAAGGCTTCGGGGAGAGGCGGGTGCTTGGCCTTGGCGGTCATGTGCGGACGATCTGGTGACGACGAACCCGGTACGAGCCGGTGCCGAACAGCGTAGCCGCACGGCGTGGAGCGCGTTGAAGGTCCGTCCAAACTCCTTCTGCTCAACAACTATGCCGTCGCCGTCGCCGGGGCGTTCTGGCCGAGACGGTCGATCAGCGCCTTCAGGTGCTGCACCTTTGTCCCGCAGCAGCCGCCGACGATGTTCACGCCAACCTCTCTCACGAATCGTTCGACGCCGGCGGCAAAGTCGTGGGGTTGGAGCGGGAACTGGCTTTGCCCGTTCACCATGATGGGAAGGCCGGCGTTGGGGACGACGCTGACCGGGCCTGGCCAGTGAGCGGCAATCGTGCGGACGGCCTCGCTGAGTTCCTGCGGGCCGTAGGCACAGTTGAGCCCGAGCACGTCGATCTCGCCGCTGTCGTAAAAGGGCACAAACGTGGCGACGAACGTCTCGGGGTCCGGCCCGGTGAGCATGTTGGCCCCGTTGTTGAGGTCGAAGCTGGCCTGGACCATCACGGGGACCTTGCGGCCGGTGTCGTCGAAAGCACGCCTGGCCGCAGCGATGAAGACTTTGATCTGCAAGAGGTCCTGCGCGGTTTCGCTAAGCAGCACGTCTGCCCCACCGTCGAGAACGCCTTTGACGTTGTCGTAGTAGCTGGCCTCCATGGTGTCCCAGTCGACATTGCCAAACGAAGCGATCTTCGTGCCCGGGCCAACGCTGGCGATGGCGTACCGGGGGGAATCGGGCGTCTCGTAAGCGTCACAGGCACTGCGTGCGATCTCGGCTGCTCGACGGCTCACCTCGTAGGCCCGGTCTTCCATCTCCGCCTCGGCCATGACGATCCGGTTCCCACCGAAGCTGTTGGCCTGGACGGCATCGCAGCCGATTTCGAGAAACGACTTGTGGATCGACTCGATGACGTCGGGCCGAGAGAGATTGAGCACCTCGCTCATGTTCTCCTGGCCCATCCAGTCCTTGTCGAGATCGAGCTCGATTTCCTGCAACGCACTGCCCATGGCGCCGTCGAGGACGACGACGCGTTCGTTGACGAGATTGAGGAAAGGCTTGCGATCGCTCACGCTGCAATATAGCAAACGCGGAGCTGCAATTCGCAAATCCGCCGGACGTCCATAGCGTGCCGGCCTGTGGATGCGATCCTCCAGGTCGAGCAACTCGTACCGCTGTGGCTGCGATTCGCCGCCGGTTTTGTGGTGCTGATCGGCGGAGCGGAGTTCCTGGTTCGCGGTGCATCACGACTGGCGGCGGGCTTCGGAATCAAGCCGCTGGTCATCGGACTCACCGTCGTGTCGTTCGGCACCAGTGCCCCGGAACTGGCTGTGAGCGTCGGCAGCAGCCTGACGGGCAACAGCGACGTCGCCGTCGGCAACATCGTCGGCAGCAACGTCATGAACATCCTGCTCGTCCTCGGCCTTGCGGCTTTGGTGGCACCGCTGGTGGTGCGCGATCAACTCGTCCGGCTCGATGTGCCGCTGCTAATCGTCGTCAGCTTCCTCGTTTGGATCATGGCGGCGGACGGAATCGTCAGCCACGTCGAAGGCTTCATCCTGTTCGGCGGGCTGATCGCCTACCTGCTGGTCGTCTTTCAGACCGTTCGAAAAGGTGGCAAAGCCGCCGCGGTGCCGACGGATGATGACGTGGTCGATGCCAAACCCGTCTGGTGGCGCGACGTCGGGCTGGTGTTTGCGGGACTGGTCGGGCTGACGATCGGCGCTCGGTGGCTGGTCGACGGTGCCGTCGCAGCGGCCGAGGCGATGAACGTGAGCCAACTGGTCATCGGCCTGACCATCGTCGCGATCGGGACGAGCCTGCCGGAGATTGCCACGAGCGTCCTGGCAAGCATCCGAGGCGAACGCGACCTGGCCGTGGGCAATGTGGTCGGGAGCAACCTGTTCAACCTGCTGTGCGTCCTCGGCCTGACCGCCGCCCTGCCGCCCGAGGGCGTGCCGGTCTCGACGGCGGCGATCAACTTCGACCTGCCGGTGATGTGCGCGGTCGCGGTGCTTTGCTTCCCGATCTTCTTCACCAAGGGCCGAATCAGCCGAGGCGAAGGCCTGCTCATGCTCGGCTACTTCGCGGCGTACATGGCTTACTTGCTGCTCGACGCGACGGGCCACGAGGCCGTCACGCCGCTGAGCTGGGTGATGCTGGCGTTCGTGGTTCCGCTGACGGTGATCGGCCTGACCGGCGCGGCAGTCCTGTCGTTCCGCGAACGCCTTCAGCGTCGAGAACGCCTGATGGAGCTGCGTGAAGCGCGAGCGGGCTCGGCGTCGTAAGCTTCGCCATGCTGCCCACCTTCGAGAGCGAATTCCAGCAGTGGTTCTGGGCCGTCGTGCTGGCTCTGTTCGCGTTGCTGATGCTCTTCGTCGGTTACAAGGTCGGGCGGTGGCTGGGCGTGGGCAGCCAGAAGAAGACGATGCAGCGGAAGGAAGAAGAACTCTTCAGCGCCCAGCGTGGGTTCAAGCAGGTGTACGACCAGGAGCTCGACGCGCTCAAGGTGGAGAACACGCAGCTGAAGGAAGACAAAGAGAGCCTCATGTCGCGTGTCGAGGAGTACCGACGCAAGGCCGCCGGCTACGGCGGGCTTTTCAACTCTGGCGGCAAGCAGGCGGACGCGATGTACGCCCTGCTCCTGGAGAACGAGGCCCTGGAAGAAGCCCTGTTCACGCAGAACGACAAGCTGCGTCAAGAGCGCACCGACGCCGTGAAGGAACAGCTCCGCGCTGCCAGCTATCGGCGTGTGCTGATGAGCCAGCTGATGGAAGAGGGCAAGATCACCGACACCGCCCGCCAGATCGTCGGCGACAGCAACGAACCCAGCCGCCAACTCCCCGGCGGCGGCGACGGCCAAGACCGCCACGGCTAGGCCGGCTTCGTCCCCACATAGATCACCGCGACACCGAAGGTCACGGGCGTCTGTTTGACGTCGACGAAGCCAGCATCTTCCAGCTCCTGCTGCATGACATGCCGCGGCTTGAACGTCTCGACGCTGCTGGCGAGATAGCGGTACGCCCCGGTCTTGTCGCGAGCGACGAGGCTGGCGAGGCGTGTGAGGACGTGGTTGAAGTAGAAGTCGTAGCCGGTGCGGATGAGCCGGTTGGTCGGCTTGCTGAACTCCAACACGACGACCCGTCCGCCAGGCCGAAGCACGCGGAAGAACTCGTCGTAGGCCGTGCGCGAGTCACCGACGTTGCGGATGCCGAAGGCAATCGAGACGACGTCGGCTGAGGCGTCCGACATGGGAAGCCGTTGCGCGTCGCCACTCGCATAGACCGCTCCGCTGGCGGTCTTCTTCACGGCCGGCGGCAGCATCTCGTGTGTGTAGTCCACGCCGATGACTGGTGCCGGCTTCCCAAGGCGAGCGACCGCGTCGGCATAGAGGATCGTCAGATCGCCGGTCCCACAGGCGACATCCACGACGCGATCGTCTCCCTTGAGCTGCGACAGCTTCACCGCTTTGCGTCGCCACGACTGGTCGATGCCGAGCGACCAGAGTCGGTTGTTGAGGTCGTAGCTGGGCGCGATCGCTGCAAACATGTCGCGGACGCGCCTCTGCTTGTCGGCTTCCTTGTGCGGATCGCGTAGCCGCTCGCGATCCCAGATCTCGCCGTCAACCTTCTGCACGCGACGACGCTAGAGGGTCGGCATTCGACAACCATCAAACCTGGTGGCATCCGAGTCGTCCCCTACCCTGCTGTGTGACGACCGCTCAGCCGCTGCGTGGTGTTGATGCGCTGGGGGCGTTCGCGGCCGACATCAAGCTGTCGCACAGCATCTTCGCGATGCCCTTCGCCCTCCTTGCGGCAACTTTGGCGGCGAAAGAGGCGCAGTTCGGTGAGACCTGGGGCGTTGGCACGTTCGTTCTTGTGGTCGTCTGCATGATTGCCGCTCGGACCGTCGCGATGGGCGCCAACCGCCTGCTCGACGCGGAGATTGACGCGAAAAACCCCCGGACCAGCAGACGTTCGATCCCGGCCGGGCGACTGACCAAGCGGTATGTCGCGACGACCGTTGTGGGTTGGGCGATCGCATTCGAGGTCGCCTGCGTCGGGTTCGGCCTGATCTACGGCAACTGGCTTCCGGCGATGCTCGGGCCGGTGGTGCTGGCGGTGCTGGCGGCTTATCCGTTGCTCAAGCGGTTCACGAGTCTGTGCCACTACTACCTCGGCCTGTGCCTCGCGCTGGCTCCGCCGTGTGCGTGGATTGCGGTGGCCGGCACGATCGCGATCGAGCCTGTCCTGATGGGCCTGGCCGTGCTCTGCTGGACGGCCGGCTTCGACGTCATCTACGCGACGGCTGACGTGGAGACGGACGTGCGTGACGGCGTTCACTCCGTGCCGTCGAAGCTCGGCATCGCCAAGGCGCTGTGGGTCAGTCGCGCAACGCACGTCGTGGCGATGGCGTTCCTCGTTGCGCTGGGCGTCGCGTCGCCATTGCTGGGCGTGGTCTGGTACGCGGCTGTGGCGATTGTGGGCGGGTTGTTCGTTGTCGAACACCGGCTGGTCCGGGCGGATGACCTGTCGAAGGTCGGGCTGGCGTTCTTCACGGTCAACGGCGTGATCGCGGTGCTGCTCGGATCTGCGGGCATCATCGACGCGGTCCTGGCGTAACTGTCGCACTGTCCGGACACAATGGCGCCTGCGTTTTTCGCAAACGACTGTTTGCAAACAGTCGTTTGCGGCATACGGTGCCAACGATGCCCCATGGCGCGCGGCACTGCTTCCCACACCGACGGCGACGTCCGGCAACGCCTGCTCGAGGCGGCCGGGGAGGAGTTTGCGCGTCACGGCTTCGAGAATGCCAGCGTCCGAGCGATGTGCGACCGCGCCGAGGCGAACGTGTCGGCGGTCAAGTATCACTTCGGCTCGAAGGAAGAGCTCTACTCCTCCGTCTGGCGTGCGGCCGTGGAGCGGACGACGAACTACCGCAGCATTCCGACCTACGACCCGCAGACGCAAACGCCCGAGGAGGCGCTTGGCGAGTTCATCGCGTGGTTCGTCGATTTGATGCTCTATCGCGACGTGCGCTTCACGCCGTCACTCGGCCACCTGCTGAGTCACGAGATGATCAGTCCGACGCCGGGCGGAATCGACCTGTTCATGGAAAAGTGTGCCGGCCCGATGCACGGCAGCCTTCGCCAGATGGTCCGGGCGATGATTGGACAAGAGGTGCCCGAGGCGACGATGCGACGACTCTGCAATCACGTCGTGGCTCTGTGCGTGCATCCTCACCAAAGCCGCGAGATTCAGAATCGCGTCGGCGTTCCCGTACCCAAGAGCAAGCCCGCACTCAAGAAGCTCGCCGACGACATAACAACATTTGCCACGGCGGGAATCAAAGCGTTTGCCGCGCCGTAGCAGGACTGTGTTCGCTTCACGATGGTCGACTCGTTCCTCGGAATGAGCGCTTTTCCATGATGTCATGACAACCAAAGACACGACCAACAAAGCACCTTCATCTGCAAAGCGGTGGCTTGGCCGTGTCGCGGTGGTGATCGTGTGTGCTGCGATTCTGTCCGGAGCCGTCGTCTTGCGAGCGTCGACGATTGACGGGCAAGAGAACGCCGTCGGCGCGCGTGCTGCACCGCCTCTGTTAGTGACGGTCATGACGGCCGAGCGGTCTGACGGTTACGACGAGACGCGACGCTTCGTCGGGCTCGTCGAGGCACGTCGCACGACGATGGCGTCGTTCGAGCGGCAGGGCATGGTCATCGAAGCCGCGCCCGACGCGGGCGAGGTCGTCACGCAGGGCCAGCTGCTCGCACGGCTCGACACGGCCCGCCTCGACGCGACCAAGGTCGAGGCCGAAGCACGGCTGCGGCAGGCCAAGGCGGACGTGCGACTGGCGGAGGAGACGTTCCGCCGCACGACCGAGGCTCGCGAGCTCGACGCCGTCGCCGAACAGGCGCTTGACGACGCACGCCGTCAGCTCGACTCCGCCAACGCAGCCGTCGAGGTCGCCGAGGCGGCGCTCGCGGGCATCGACGTCGACCTTGCCAAGTCGAAGCTTTTGGCACCATTTGACGCAATCGTGGTCGACCGCACGGTGGACGAAGGGGCCGTCGTCTCGCCCGGGCAGGTTGCGTTCGAGTTGGTGGATCGCGAGTCGCCCGAAGCTCGCATCGGTCTGGCCGGTCCCGCTGTCACCTCGGTTGAGGCTGGGCAACGCACCGAAGTCGTCATCCGCGGACAGCGCGTTCCCGCGACGGTCCGAGCGGTGCTCCCGACCGTCGGCGACCGTGCTCGAACGGTCGAGGCGATCCTCGTTCTCGATCGGCCGCTCGACGGCATTCGCGTCGGGGACCGGGCGACGTTGGAAGTGACCGACTTCATCGAAGCCAGCGGGTTCTCGCTGCCGCTGGGCGCGTTGACCGAAGGCACGCGCGGCCTGTGGGCGTGCTACGTCGCCGTCCCAACCGACGGCCTCAAAGACGGAGCGACGCATCAGCTCGAACGCCGCGAACTGCAGCTCCTCCGCACCAGCGGCGATCGAGTCTTCGTCCGCGGCACGCTCGGTGCCGGTGAGCTCGTTGCGACCGAGGGCATCCACAAGCTGACGCCCGGCCTGCCGGTCCGAGTCGCGGAGGCTCAGCCATGAGTGGTCCGACAGCTTCGGAGACGGGCGGCTTCGCGACGCTGTTTTTCCGGAACAAATACCTGCTGTGGCTGACCATCTCGGTGCTGCTCGTCACGGGTCTGCTGGCGACGTTGTCGCTGCCCGTGATGGAGGACCCGATCATCGTCCGCCGCAATCCGCTGGTGGTCACGGCCGTGCCGGGTTCGAGCGCGGAGCGTGTCGAGTCGCTCGTGACCGAAAAGATCGAGGAGGAACTCCGCGAAATCCCGGAGATCAAGACGGTCACGTCGACCAGCCGGACCGGAGTGAGCATCGTGGGCATCGAACTCGAAGACGCCGTCGTCGCGGGAGAGAACGAGCGGCTGTTCAGTCGCATTCGCGATCAGCTCGAATCCGCACGTCGCGACTTCCCGCCAGAGGCCGGGC
Source organism: Planctomycetota bacterium (assembly GCA_038746835.1). Lineage (NCBI taxonomy): Bacteria > Pseudomonadati > Planctomycetota > Planctomycetota bacterium. The sequence goes on from JBCDKH010000038.1 coordinate 15,152, forward strand.
CGCCGGTGTTGGAGGATCAGCGTGGCGCGACCGCGTACACGATGATCGTCAGCCTGACCTGGCAGGCTGAGTCGGAGCCCGACCGCGGCATCCTGACCCGTCACGCAGAGGCCCTTTCCGACCGGCTTCGCAACGTCGGCGGGACGAGCGTGGTCGACGTCTTCGGTGCCGTGGAAGAGGAGATCGTCGTGGAGGTCGACGAGGACGAGCTGGCCATGCTCGGGCTCGACACGCGGGCGGTCGCGCGGGCGACGGCCCAGGCGGACGCGAAGGTGGCGGCAGGTGTGTTTCGCGATGCCGACGACGCTCTGCCGATTGAAGTGACCGGCGCGCTCGACTCGCGTCAACGCGTGGCCGACGTGCCGCTGGTTGAGAACGGCGACGGCAACGTGCTCCGCGTCGGCGATGTCGCGATCGTGTCGAAGGGCACTCGCGACCCGCCTGAGCAGATCGCGATGACCGACGGCGAACGGGCCGTCCTTGTCGCCGCCCGCATGGGTCGCGGAAGCCGAGTCACCGCGTGGACCGAGCAGGCACGGCAGGTCGTCGACGCCTACGGACAAACCCTGGGCGGCGGTGTCGGGCTCGACGTCTCGTTCGACCAGTCGACCTACACCGAGACACGCCTGCTCGAACTCGTCGGCAACCTGCTGCTGGGCTGCGGCGTGGTCGTGATGGTCATCTTCATGTTCATGGGATGGCGATCCGCGATCATCGTCGGCGCGACGCTGCCGCTGGTGTCGGGCTCGGTGCTCTTTTCGCTGCTCGTCATCGGCGGTGAGCTGCACCAGATGAGCGTCTTCGGGATGATCATCGCGCTGGGCCTGCTCATCGACAACGCCATCGTCGTGACCGACGAGGTCAACCAGCACCTCGCCGCCGGTGAGACGCGCATCGATGCGGTACGCCGAGTCGTGCGGACATACTTCGGCCCGCTCGCGGCGAGCACACTGACGACGGTGCTCGCTTTCGCCCCGATCGCACTGCTGCCCGGCAGCGGCGGCGACTTCGTCGGCGGCATCGCGATCAGCGTGATTCTGGCCATCATCGGGTCGTTCTTCGTCGCGATGACCGTCATCGTCAGCCTCGCCGGCCTCTACGCCGCCGGGCCGCTCGATCATCGGCCGAGCCTTGTTCGACGCTGGCTCCGCAACGGGCTGCAAAGCGACGCTGTCACCAGGCAGTACCGACGCCTGCTCGGCCTCGTCGTGGCGTTCCCGCTCATGGCGATCCTGTTCACACTGACCCTGCCGGCGGCAGGCATGGTGGTCGGGTCGTCTCTCAGCCGATCCTTCTTCCCGCCGACGAGTCGCGACATGTTCGACCTGAAGCTCTGGCTTCCCGAGTCGGCGTCGATCGAAGAGACGCAGCGCGTCGCCGAGCTTGTCGAAGATGCCGCACGCGACATCGACGGCATCGAACGACTCGACTGGCTCGTCGGGGCCAGCTATCCGAGCGTCTACTACAACCTCATCATGAACCAGGACAACAGCGCGAACTACGCGCAGGCTGTTGTCCACACCACGGACTCGCGAACGACCGATCGCGTCGTTCGGCCGCTGCAGGACAAGCTCGACGCCGAGTTCCCGGGAGCCCGCATCGTCGTCAAAAAGTTCGGCCAGGGCCCACCCGTTGCGGCCGACATCGAGTACCGCATCTTCGGCGATGATCTCGACACGCTGCAGGACCTCGGCGAGCAGCTTCGCCTGCGATTGCAGCGTCATCCCGACGTCGTCCACGCGTCGATGAGCGTTGCCCGAGGTACGCCCAAGCTCTGGATCGAGGCTGACGAAGACGAGGCGCGACTCGCAGGTCTCGACACTACCGACGTCGCACGACAGCTCGCCGCCAACCTCATCGGCGTCACCGGCGGCAGTGTGCTCGAAGGGACCGAGGAACTGCCCGTCCGCGTCCGTCACGCCGGCGACGGCAGAACGTCGGCCGAAGCCGTCGCCTCGACCCAGCTCGCCACGCCGGGTGGCGGATACGTCCCACTCTCAGCCATCGGCGAACTGACGCTCCGCCCGACCGAGGCTGGCATCAGCCGGTACGACGGTCTGCGCATCAACACGATCGAGGCCTTCACGCGCGAGGGCTCCCCAGCACAAGAGTTGCAGAAGTCGATCCTCGAAGAGGCGGAGAACAGCGGCTTCGTCCTTCCGCCCGGCTACACGATCGGTTTCGGCGGCGAGGCCGAGCAGTCGGGTGATTCGCAGGGCAACCTCGCCTCGTTCGCTCCGGCAATCGTGCTGATCCTGGTCGCGACGCTCATCCTGACATTCCGCAGCCTCCGAATGGCGGGCATGCTGTTCGTCATTGCCGGCTCGTGTGTCGGGTTCGCCCTCCTGTCGACTTGGTCGATCTCGCTGCCGATCGGTTTCAACATGATTCTCGGCACGCTCGGCCTGATCGGCGTCGCACTCAACGACTCGATCGTCGTCATCAGTTCGATCCGCAACAACCCCGATGCCCGCGCAGGCGATCGCGAGGCGCTCATCAAAGAAGTCATCGGCTGCACGCGTCACGTTCTGTCGACCACCTTCACCACGCTCGGCGGCTTTGCCCCGCTGCTGCTGTTGGCCGAGGGTGACTTCTGGCCGAGCCTGGCGATCGTGCTCTTCGGCGGGATTCTGGGGGCGATGCTCCTGGCCTTGTTCTTCATCCCGGCGGCTTACGTGGTCTTTCATCCGCGCAAGTTCGGCCTGATCGGAACCGGGCCGAGCGAAAGCGACGACGTACCCGCCGTTCCCGCACCGGCTTTCACACCCGCGCCCGCATGAACCAGCGACTCTTCTTCGCGATTCCGCTGCTGGTCGTCGGCTGTGCCGTCGGACCCGACTATGAACGGCCGACCGACGACGACCTTGGCATGCAGGCCACGTTCGCTTCGACGCGTCCGACCACGCGTCCGGTGTTTGTCGTCGACGAGACGACCCGCTGGTGGACGACGTTCGACGACGCGTTGCTGGAACGCCTTGTCGAAGAGGCGCTCGCGGACAACCTCGACCTCACTGCGGCCGAGGCACGCGTCCGCGAGGCGCGGCTGCTCCGTCGATCGGCCCAGTCGGGCTTCTTTCCGACCATTAACGGCGCTGCCAGCTACACGCGCACCCGCTCTTCGGAAAACGCCGGCATCGGCCAGGCTGCGAACAACATTCCCGGCATCGAGCTGGAGGAGAACCTCTACTCCGTCGGCGTCGACGCAGCTTGGGAGCTCGACGTCTTCGGGCAGGTCCGTCGGCAGGTCGAGGCCGCCGAGGCTCGGACCGAGGCGACGGTCGAAGCCGCGCGTGACCTGTCGCTGATCGTCGCCGCGGAAGTCGCCCGGAACTACGCCGACCTCCGTGCTGCCCAGGGCCGACTCGGCGTGCAGCGTCGCAACATCGAGCTCCAGGCGGCGACGCTCGACCTCGTGAACCGCAAGCGTCAAGCGGGGCTCGTGCCGGAGGTCGACGTCGCCCGCGCTCGCACGCAGCTCGAGACCACCAAGGCCGCCCTGCCACCGCTGCGTGCCGCCGAACAGTCGGCGGCGTTTCGCCTTTCCGTCCTCACAGGCCAATCGCCTTCGGCACTGCTCGACGAATTGACGGTCGACCAGGCGCTGCCGACGCTGCCGCCGGTTCCCGACGCTGGCGTTCCAGCGGACCTGATCCGACGCCGGCCCGACCTTCGTCAAGCCGAGCGCAACCTCGCCGCGTCCGTCGCCGACGTCGGCGTCGCGACGGCCGAGCTCTATCCGAAGTTCCGCATTTCGGGTCTGTTCGCGCTCGAGAGCGTCGACAGCGACAACCTCTTCGAGGCCGCCAGCCGCACCTGGTCGATCGGTCCGGGCGTCAGCGTGCCGCTCTTCAACGCCGGCCGGCTGCGGGCCCTGCGCGAGGTCGAGCAAGCCCAGGTCGACGCGGCCGTGGCAAGCTACAACCAGGCCGTCTTCGTCGCGATCGAAGAGGTCGAGCGTGGCCTCGTCCGCCGACGCGAAAGCCACGCTGAGGCCGAGCAGCTCGATCGAGCACTGACCGAAGCCGAGCGGAGCGTTGAGCTGTCGCGCGTCCTCTACGACCGCGGCCTTCGCGACTTTCAGGTGGTCCTCGACGCGCAGCAAGCGCTGGTCGACATTGAAGACCGCCTCACTGCCGCCAGGGCGACCGCGTTGGCCGACGCCGTGACGCTCTATCAGGCGCTCGCCGGTGGTTGGGCAGCGACGGAAGCCGGCGCGCCGTAACGCGCTTCCACCGCATCGGCGGCTTCGTTGCGATCCGTATCGCGCAGCCGTTGCACGTATGCATCCACGCCGCCCCGCGGTTGATTGCTGCTGCCGTCGATCTTGCAGTGGAACGGCCCGCCCTGACTCAGCACGGTGTAGAGCGGATCGACGACGTCGCTGCAGTCGCGGACCACGCTGGCCATCGCTTCGTCGTGCCAGTTCAACAGTCGCCACGTCGCTTCGCGTAGCAGCTCGGGATGCTGATCGGCGACGTCGTGCTGCTCGTGCGGGTCGTCGGTGAGGTTGAAGAGCGTGTGCTTGTCGAACGGATGCAACCCGTCGTGGTAGGTCCGCATGTAGAGCCACGACTTGCCGTCGGCCTCGAAGCGGACGGAGCGCTGACAGACGTGAGCACACTGCGACAGCACCAGCTCGTCGCGACCGCCCGGCCGATCGGTCTTGAGCGTGTCGGCGAAGCTCTTGCCGTCCCATACCGCCGGCGTCATGGCTGCGGCTTCCTGGCCGAGCAGCTCCAGGCACGTCGTCGGCCAGTCGAGGTGGTAGTGCAGCGACGCGAATTCGCGACCGCCCTCGATGCCCGGCCACTTCAGGATGAACGGCAGCCGACACGTCGCGTGGTCGGCCGTGCCGTGTTCGCCGTAGATCCCGAGTTGTCCTTGGTTTTCGCCGTGATCGGCGCTGACGAGGATGATCGTGTCGTCGTAGACGCCCGCGTCCTTGAGTCGCTGGATCAGCCGTCCGACGGCGTCATCGACGTAGCGGATGGCGGTGTCGTAGCCGTTGATCCAGCGTGTGAGGGACGCGCGGTCGGTGATGCGTGACGGCACGCGCGGGTAGCGATCGGTCGGGTGATCGCCGTACATGCCGAGGTCCGACGCACTGTGCGGCCCGCCACGTTGAAGGTGTCGCTGGATGACATCGTCGGTGAACCAGTCGGCGATCGGCTCGTTCGCGAACGGATCGCCGTAGTCCATCGGCACGCGGTACGGTGTGTGGATGTCCCAGAAGTTCAGGTGCAAGTACCAGTCGTCACGCTCGACGTTGCGATCCAGCCAGCTCTGCAGCACCGGCTCGACGGTCTCGACGGGCTCTTGCCCACCCTCGCCGGTGTTATGGATTTCGTTGAAGCCGGCGTAGTAGTGGTGGGCCGCGTGTCGCTGTCCGAAGGGCGAGATCATCGCCGTGTGCATGCCGAGCTTCTGGAGCTGGCGTGGGAAGCTGTCTTCTTCGTACGTCGAGCGAAAGCCACGCCCCGGCCCTTCGCGTTTCGGGTCGGCCGCAGTGTCGCCGTGACCGACGACGCCGGTGTGGATGCCGAATCTGCCGGTGTAGAGCGCCGTCCGCGACGGCAGGCACGGCGCGTCAGAGCAGTACACGTTGTCGAACCGCACGCCATCCTTCGCAAGCTGATCGATGTTGGGCGACGTGTCGCGGTGGTATCCGTAACAGCCGAGATGCGACGGGTTCAGGGCGTCGAGGTCGAGGTAGACAATCCGCGGCATACCGGCACGGTAACGGTCCGATCAGCGATCCGACAGCCGCGTCGTAACGTGCGGGATGGCCCTGGATGTCGCACTCAAAGAGTGGCAGTCCGTCTGCCGACTTCTGGCCCAGGGCAGGCAGTCCGTGCTGCTTCGCAAAGGCGGCATCCAGGAAGGCCCGGGCGGCTTTGCCATCAAGCACAATGCCTTCGCCCTGCTTCCGACGCGGCTCCACCAGGACGCATCGATGCTCCGCCCCGAGTTCCACGACGCCCTCGAACCCGGCGACGACGAGCCGGCCCGATTCGACGTCACCCACGGTTGCCGTGTAAGCGACATCCATGTCGTGCCGAGCCGCGACACACTCGATCGCCTGTCGCCCTTCCACCCGTGGGGCGCGTCGTACCTCGACCTCCGCTGGAACTACCGCCCCGAGCGACCGCTGTATCTGGTGGTGGTCCGCACGTTCGCTCTGTCTGAGGCGCTGGTCGTGACGAACACGTACGAGGTCGCAGGTTGCCGGAGCTGGGTGCCGATTGCGGATGACGTGGCGCGGACGACCTTCGGCGAGCCCGTCCTTGCTGAGGCCGCGCACACAGCGATTCAAAGTGCAATCGTCGGAATGCTGGAGACCTGAACGGCCCGATTCCGGCATCGGCAGTTCCGGCATCGGCGTCAAAGAGATCGGCGCGTTCGGCCGCAGCCAAGATGTCGTAGCCACGTCTGGTGGAAGTGCGATCCGAGTGGGTGTCGACATCGTCGTCAACCCAGACTTCTCGACCGACAACGACGCCTTCGCGACGCGAGCAACTTCGGCTACGACCTGACGCGCTTTCTAATGGCTGACGACACGCCGACGGGCGGGGCGACCTGGCCGCCTTCGGGTGAGACTCGGTGCGTGTGACGGTCGCTTCGGCGATGGCTCGGTGCTAACTTGCCCGCATGAAGGTCCTCGTCGCAGGCGGAGCGGGTTACATCGGGTCGCACACGGTCAAAGCCCTCAAACCGGCCGGGCACGAGCCGGTCATCTACGACAACGGCGACCGCGGTCACAAGATCGTCGGCGACATCCTCAAGGTGCCGTGCGTCTGGGGCGAGCTGGACGATGCCGAGCTGCTCACCAAGACGCTCCGCGAGCACGGCATCGAGCTGGTCATGCACTTCGCGGCCTACGCATACGTCGGCGAGAGCGTGCACGAGCCGCTGATGTACTACCACAACAACGTCGCCACGACCGTCAACGTGCTCCAGTGCATGAAGGCCGCTGGCGTGAAGAAGTTCGTCTTCTCTTCCACGTGTGCCACCTACGGCGATCCGGACACCGTGCCGATCACCGAGAGCGAACCGCAGACGCCGGTTAGCCCGTACGGCGAGAGCAAGCTGATGGTCGAGTACGTCCTGCGTGACCTCGCCGCGAGCGATCCCGAGTTCAAGTACGCCGCCCTTCGCTACTTCAACGCCTGCGGCTGCGATCCGGAAGGTGAGCTCGGCGAAGACCACGATCCCGAGACGCACCTCATCCCGGTCATCTTCGAGGCCCTGCTCGGCAAGCGGCCGGCGCTGACGGTCTTCGGCACCGACTACCCGACACCCGACGGCACTTGCGTCCGTGACTACATCCACGTCGCCGACCTTGCTGACGCCCACATCAAAGCGGCAGCAGCGCTTGACGAGCATCGCGAAATCAAGGCCAACCTCGGCACCGGTCGCGGCTTCAGCGTCAAAGAAATCATCAAGGCCGCCGAAGCGGTGACGGGCAAGGAAGTCCCGGTCGAATACGGCGATCGCCGCGCCGGCGACGCGATCGCCCTCTACGCCGACCCGTCGTACGCCAAACAGCTCTTCGGCTGGGAGGCCCAGTACAAGGACCCGGCCCAGATCATCAAGACCGCCTGGGCCTGGCACGAGAAGCACCCCGACGGTTACGGCGACTGATCATTCAGGTGGCGATCTCGATCGCGA
>JBCDKH010000039.1 GCA_038746835.1 Planctomycetota bacterium
ATCACCGGCCCGATCGAGCAGCCGAAAGTCGTCAAGACCGACGCCGAGTGGCGCGAGCAGCTCGGCAGCGAGGAGACGTTTCGCGTCGCCCGCGGCAAGGGCACCGAACGCCCCTTCTGCGGCACGCTCCTCGACAACAAACTCGACGGCGTTTATTGCTGCGTTTCGTGCCAGCTGCCGCTCTACGACAGCAAGGCCAAGTTCAACAGCGGCACCGGATGGCCGAGCTTCTTCCAGCCCGTGGGCGACAACGTCGAGGTCGAGGAAGACCGCAGTCACGGAATGATCCGCACCGAAATCCTCTGCCGACGCTGCGACTGTCACCTCGGCCACGTCTTTCCTGACGGCCCGCCGCCGACGGGGCTTCGTCACTGCGTCAACAGCGAGTCGCTAGTCTTTGTCGCTCGTGACGACCTCAAGTCGCTCGCCGCGTGAGCAGAAGCCGACGCGGCAGCACCGTGTCGAAGTCCACAGATCGTCCGTGGCCGACGGGAACACCGGTCGACGTTGTCGTGGGCGACGGTGCGAGGCTGGCCGCCGTCTCCTCCCAGGCCGCCGCCATCGTGTCGGCTGGGATCATGACGTGCTCCATCGCCGCGACCACCCGCTCTCGCCAGTCGGCTCCGGCGTGTTGGACAATCCGACGCTCGTAGCCGGCGATCCATCGGAACAAGATTGATCTCGCGGAAGCAGCTTCGCTTCGTTCGTGCTCGTTGGTCGCAACGCTTGCCCGCCTGACGACATCTGGCAAGCCGTGCAGTGACTGAAGGCCGACGATGTCTCTCACGATCAGCGGCTGCATTTCGTAGCGACGCAGAAGGACCGCGCAGCTGCCGCGTGGCTTGGCGACAAGTCCGAAGCCCCAAAGCCATAGGTCCAGGTCGCCGCCAGTCGACGTGTAGCACGTCCCGCCCGTGCCACCGTCCGTCCGTCGATGGCGTGTAAATCCCTCGCGTAGCAGCTGGTTGCCACACGGATAGCCGATGTCCATGCCCCAGCACCAAAACTGCTGGTGAACCAACGCTTTCAGATTGCGTTTGGCGCGACGTGCTGCCCGCCGTCGCCTGCGGCGTTGGAAGGCAAAGAGCCACTGGCCGACGTCGCCATCCTGCGGGCACGTTGCTGCCACACTCGCGGTGGGCTTGCGCGCTGCTTCGGGATCGAAAAGACTCATCGCGTCATCGCCTCCAACGTCTTCAGCGGACGAGCCGGGTCGCGCAGCTGTCGGTATCGCGACAAGATCTCTCCCGCCCGCTCGCGTAGTCGCCGGTCTGCCTCAGTCTCTCTGTGTTTGATCGGCACGGCGTAAGTGAATTGGCCGGTTGGCGAATCGAACGTCGGGATCTGCATGAATCGCCGCTCGACGAACTCGCCGGTGCGCTCTTCTTCTGCCGCCGCGTCGACGAAGAAGTCGATCGCCTCTTCGGGGTAGCCGAACAGCAGGCCGTAGCCGCGAAAACGATCGAGCCGCGGCATGCGATCCACCACGGCAAGCAGCTCCGCTGGGTGCGTGTCGGGCGCGATGCCGTACCGGGCCCAGAACGGCTGCGTCCGCTCGATCATCTGCGCAAGCGACGGCCGATGCACGACATACGCGTCCAGGTACCGTTCGCCATCGTCCGCCGTCGCGAAGACCTGCACGTCGGCATACAGGTCGCCCGACCGCAACGGCTCCAGCCCGCGACGAATCCGCGTCAGCTCGTCAACGCTCGGGCTTGCCAGGTCGATCTTGCCCTGCCAGAAGCCGGAACTGACAGGCTTGAGCCCACCAGCGATCGTGAACAGAGCCTCGCGGTCGAGTGCATCTTGAACCAGGACAGCTGACAGCGCCCGAGTCCCGATCTCACGCGACTGCCCGCCATCGGGGGAGGTGGTTCGAGTGCTTACGCAGCCACAGACCAGCAGGAGCAGGGCCAGCAGCAACCGTGTTCGCGAGCGCTTCATCGTGAGCCTGCCAAGAGGTCGTCAAACAGACGGGTGTACCGGTTGAGCATGGTCGGGATTACAGCCGTTCAGTCCAGTGCTACTGCTACGACGCGGCGGCCGGCAACGAGCAGGGCGTAGGTCACCGCAAGGGCACAAACGGCCATCGGTCCGGGTGGCAGGTCCAGGCCGAACGCGGCGATGAGGCCAATCAGCGTTCCGACGAATCCGACGATGGGAGCAAGGACAAAAACCGTGGCCGTTCGTCGGCATAGCTCACGTGCGGCGAGCGGAGCGAGGACGAGGACTCCGAATGTAAAGAGGAAGCCGGTCGTCGCAATGGACAGGCTGATCCCGCCGCCAAGGACGGCTGCCAGGAGAAGACTCCAGACACCCAAACGCATTCCGATCGCTGCAGCCATGGTCGGATCCGTCAGAAGCAGCCCGAGACGTCGCCCGAAAACGACTGCACCAGTAACAACTCCCGCGAGCGCAGTGCCGGTGAGGATGACATCAAGTCTGCTCGCACCGAGCACGGAAGACCCGAGCACCGCCTGAAGCTGCCGCGTTCCTTGCGGTAAGTCTGCGAGCATCACAATCGCCAGCGCTGAAGCAGAGACGAAGACGATCGCCGATCTCTCGTCGCCGACGCCGATGGACGACGACAGCTCTGAACGACCACGTCCTATCCACAGGCTCGCTGCCACACCCGTTGCAATCGTGAGCAGCAACTGCAAAGAGACGGGTCCGATCGATGCAGGCAGCCAGCCAAGGAATGTGAGCAGCAGGGCGATCGCCGTGCCGAGTGCCGCCGACTGTCCGATAGCTGCACCGACGAACATCTGGCCTCGACCAACAACAACGACCCCGAGCAGCCCTAGCAGGGAGGCCGAGGTCAATGCCAGGACGTAGGCGTCACCGAAGAGCCGCCATGAGCTAAGGAAGCCGGTGAGGACGTCGCTCACGCTGCGTCCTTTCGCTTCGTCCCGACAACGAGCCGACCGCCGTTATCGTCGACGGTGATGTCCGCGTCGTAGGTCTCGCTCAAGGCCTCGCCGGTCAGCGTTTCGCGTACGGGTCCCGCCGCAACCCGCTTGTTCTTGAACAGCGCGACATGGGTGGCAAGATCAGCAGCAATCTGAAGATCGTGTGTCACGAAGAGCACCGTGATGGCGTACTCCGCGTTGAGATCCCGAAGCGTCTTGAGCACTGTCTCGGCCGCGGCGAAGTCCAGTCCAGCGGTCGGTTCGTCGACGACGAGAAGCCGGGGATCGCGTATGAGCGCGCGGGCAAGGAGCGCTCGTTGCTTCTGGCCTCCGCTCAGCGTGAAGTAGCTCGCACCGGCTTTGGACGACAGGCCGACAAGATCGAGCGTCTGCCTGATCCTCGAGTTCGCGTTGGAGATTCCGCGGACGCCGATGAGCCCTGCGGCGACGAACTCGCGGACGGTGGTCGGAAGTGACGACGCCAGATCGAGTCGCTGCGGGACATAGCTGACCCTGTGCCGATTGACACCCGCGCGATCTAAACCCCCGTTGAGGCGAATGAGGCCCCGCCGAGGACGCAATGCACCGAGAAGCGCCTTGATGAAGGTGGTCTTGCCTTCGCCGTTTGGAGCCAGGAGACACCAGAACTCGCCCGAATGAACGGTGAGCGTGACATCCCGCAGAATCACGTTGCGTCCGTACGACAGTGTCGCCTGCGAGACCTCGATCAGTGGCTGCTCACTCAAAGCGTTCTCCGCATCGTCCCGAGCACGGCAGGAAGGAACCGGGAAGACCCGACATCCGGTGACACGCTCCGCGTTTCGACGCGCAGCGGCTGGGAAGTGTTGGCGCGTGGGAGCGGAGAGACAAAGCGTTTTCGCAGAGTTGGAAGGCGTTGAGCAACCGCTCGAATCACCCGACACGCTCGGTCACGGCAGCGGGCTCATCATCGATGCCTTCCGCTGCCTCCCAGCTCGGAAGTCGGTCACCAAACGATCGCCAAGCATCGTGCCCGGCGGCCATCTCTTCGTCGTTGAGCAGGGCCGAGTCAAGTCGCTGTTCGATCGCTTCGCGGTTGAGCCGAACACCGATCATCACGATCTCCTGGCGACAGTCGCCGAGTTGATCGTCCCAGTGCTCTTTGATCCACTCCAGAGTCTCGCGATCGTCAGGCCACTCTTCACGGGGCGTCGACGCAAACCAACGGCCTGCCGCACTCATCGTGAGTGACTGACCCGCCTGACTCCACATCCCGCACACCTCCGGTCGAGACGCGACCCACAGGTAGCCCTTGCTCCGCGCCAGGCCTGGCAAGCCGGCATTGACGACTGCGTCCAATCGCTTCGGATGGAACGGACGGCGTCGGCGGTAGACGAAGCTGGAAATGCCGTACTCCTCCGTCTCGGGCACATGCTCGACGCCGTTGAGCTCCTGCAGCCAGCCCGGCATCATCGACGCCTCGTCCTCGTCGTACAGGCCGGTGTCCAGCACCGTCCGAGGGTCCGTCTGACCCTTGACCATCTCAAGGACGCGGGCGTTCGGATTGAGCTTTGCAAGCAGCTCACGAAGACGGCCTACCTCCTCGGCCGAGACGAGATCGCACTTGTTGATCAGGATCACGTTGGCAAACTCGACTTGATCAGTGAGTAGGTCCACGATCGTCCGCTCATCCTCTTGGTCAGCGCCCAGTGCCGGCCGTTCAGGCAACTCGTCAGGCGAATCGAAGTCTCTGGTGAAGTTGAGCGCGTCAACGACGGTGACCATCGTGTCGAGACGAGCCAAGTCGCCAAGGCATCGACCCTCTTCATCTCGGAAGCTGAACGCAGCAGCGACCGGCATCGGCTCGCTGATGCCCGTCGACTCGATGAGCAGGTAGTCGAATCGACCCTCCCGAGCCAGCCGCGCCACCTCGAGGATCAAATCCTCGCGGAGCGTGCAGCAGATGCAGCCGTTCGTCATCTCCACCAGAGTCTCTTCGGTGCGTGACAACGCGGCACCACCATCGCGAACCAGGTTGGCGTCCACGTTGATCTCGCTCATGTCGTTGACAATTACCGCAACGCGAAGCCCTTCACGGTTGCTCAGGAGGTGGTTGAGCAACGTCGTCTTCCCAGCCCCAAGGAAGCCTGAGAGGACCGTTGTGGGAAGCCGGCTTGGTGATTGACTTTGCATGGTCATGGTCGGATGTGAAAGTGTGGGACTCTTCGTTCACGGTCGTTGCAACGACGATGTGGCGCTTGCAGCACGGAGTGCTTCGAGGGCTCGCTCTGCATTCACTTGAATCATCGCGACGTACGTATCGGCCTCCGGCAGCGCCTCCACCTGGTGCGCCATCAACACAGTGGTGGCGTTGGTTCGATCGGCGAGGAATCGTGCGTGGCGAGGGTCGAAGTACGTGGCCGCGAGGATGACGCGGACGTCCCGCGTTTGCATCTCGCCAAGCAACATCTCAAGGTGTGCGGTCGTCGGCTCGACGCCGGGGATCGGCTCCATGTAACCAGCAACGTACAGGCCGTATCGCCTTGCGAAGTAGGGCCACATGTCGTGGTCTCCGACGAACGAGTTGTTGGTCAGCGATCGAAAAGCCGCAATCTGGCCACCCATCTGCTGAGACGATCCGGCAAGCACTTCGTCTTCGCTGCCGGACTCCACGGCGATTGCAAACTGCTCAAACTCCGCTTCGCCACCAGCCAGACGTTCGGCAATCACTTCCCCAAAAAGAAGCGTTGCAAGCTCGTCACGCAGTGCGGCGAAACTCTCTTCGAACTCGCCAGCCACGGTTGGTCGCAATTCGGTCAGTCGGTGTTTGAGTTGTTCCGCAACCTTGATGCCTTCGACAGGATCGACGAGAAAGTGGGGATTGTTCTCCGGATGGACGCTGCCGCGAAAGCCGGTGTCGCCTTCGATCGAGCGAAGCGTGTCGCCGGCAACGAACCGAGCAGGTCCGCCTTCGACAACGGCTTCGTTCTTTGCCCCAGCGACGAGGTCGGGGAGCCACGCCTCCTCAAGCTCGTAACCGACGACAAGCAGGATCTCTGCATCTGCCAGGGCAGTAACCATTCCAGGCGTCACATCGATGACGTGCGGATCCTCCTCACCATCAACGATCGTGGTGATCTCGACGTGACTCCCGCCGACGCGACGAGCCAGGTGTGCCAGATCGGGCGTGGTCGCGACGACCCTGATCGCTTCCGCCGCGAGGCCGTCGTGCGAGTGCCCGTGATCGCTTGCCTCCCCGTCGTTTGTGTCGCACGCAGCGAGCAACACCACGCCGAGCACGGCAAAGAGTCCACGAAGAATCCTGGATCCGAAGTGATAGGTTCGCATGAGAATGGGGTAGAAGGTCACAGCTAGGCTCGGCTCGTTGCCGGGCGATCCGGGACTATATGACCTCTAGCGATTGCCTCCGGGAGTAACCAAGTGTGAAGCTCTTGCGGGCCGCTCGCAGCGGCTGCGCGGAGACTGCTGCAGACGAGTACGCGACGGCACCTCTTGAACCGCGCAGCAGTCCGCACCTTGTTGACGTTTGTTTCACGGCTGAAGCCTCTTTCTGCATCGGTTGCTCGGTCACCCTGGCTACGTTCTGGAAGGGTGGCGGTCGCTCACACATTCGATCTCACCCGCCTCTCGTCACCGCCTGTCCCGCTGAAGATCGGTGACGGCGCTTGCGATGTTCGCCATCAGCCACGCGGACGCTGCACCGAGTTGTAACCAGTCGCCCGTTGACGCAATGCCATAGACAAAGACGCTTGTCATCCAGCAGAGGCTGGCGACCGTCTGACCAAGCCACTCGACGCGAAGCCATGGCGCACGCTTCGGTGGGACGTTCGTGTGCGGAATCGTTTGGGTCCGATCGTTCAGCACATGCACTCCTCGCCGCAGCACGAAAGATCATCGAGATACATGCCCCAGTTCCGGTAGCCTTCGAGCTCCTCCGCTGGGAGTCCGAGCGACGTTGCAATCGCCTTGGCAACCACCGCAAATCGCTGTCGATACTTGTAGATGAAGCAGAACACGTGATCGTCGTGACGGACGGCCGGGCCGCAAAGAAACAGCCCTGGGAATGCCGTCGACTCGTCATGCTCCGACAGCAGTGGGAACCCGTCAGAACGCTGCTCGAACAAGTCCTCGACCAGCTGCATCCCGCCGACGAAGCCGCCCGCAAAGAGCGGCTGTGTCGACGTTGTGAGCGTGCGATCATCGCTCGTCAGAAGGGCAAAGTCGCCGTCGGATTTCCGAGCCGAGACAATCCTCGTGTCCCGCAGCAGCTCCACAGACGACTTGAACCGCTTGTCGCGCATCCGGATGAGCGAGTAAGTCGACAGGGCGACGCTCGGGTCGGACGTCTCCGCACGCCACGGTCGCCCTGTATCGAGCAGCCGGACACGCTTGCCGTTGAGTGCGAGGTGGAACGCGGCGTCGACGCCCGACTCGTAGCCACCGATGACGATGAACTCGTCTCCTTCCAACTCGCGATACGACGCGACCGTGGCCGTGTGGCGACAGTGCTCGGCACCATCGAACCCATTTCGCTTCGGGTACTGGAACTCGCCGGCCGCCCAGATCAGGTGCTTGCAGTACAGCGTCTCAGTCGGCGTATCGAGCAGGAACATCTCCGCATGAGGCGTCACGCGAACGACGTCGACGCCGCTGCGGACGGGAAGCTCAAACACCTTGGCAACGGCTCGAAGGTGCTTTGCGTACTGGGCACCGTTTGGGTGCTCGACTTCAAGGCTAAACGCCGGCGATACGCCAATCGCGATCGAGTTGAGATCGAGCATCCCGATCGAGTTGGTCGGGAAGGACGGCGTGATGAATCGCGTCTCCTTCGGCCAGCGGTCAAACGAAGCCCCGACCCCGAAGCGATCGACGATCACGAAGTCGTGTACTCCTGCATCCTTCAAAGCCACACCGACACCCACGCCGGCGGCCCCTGCGCCGACGACAATGACATCGTGAACCTGAATATCGCCGTCTTGTGTCATTCGGTCACTTCCTTAGTCCGCCGACATGCTGTCACGCCCAGCGAGGTGGGTGGTCTCGCGAAAGGGTGGCGTGGCGTCCCGCAAAGCCTGCCCGCTGCCGTTGGGCAACGAGCAAGTGCATCTCTCCACTGCGATCTACCGACGCCGGCGAAGCAGCGTCAGGCCACCAAGACCCAGCAGGGCGAGCGTGCCCGGCTCGGGAATCGGCGTGAGCAGAAATGCCCGCGTCTCACCGCCGAAAGTGCCGAAGCCGACGATCTGGCCGCTGGCGTTGATGGCGTTGGCGCTGAGCAGGTTCCAGCCACTGCCTGACGGGATCAGCGTGTTCAGGTCGGTCGGCGTCGTCCCCTCCCAGACGACTGCTGCACCGCCGAAGCTGGGTGCGTTGTCAAAGTCGGCGACGTACCCGACCACAAGGCCGTCGTCACTCAGGTCGAGTGCCCGGGCATTGTCGAACGACACTCCGGGCAGGAGATCGAGGTCGACGCTCGTGACGCCGTCATAGAAGAACGCCCGCGTCTGATTGCTGACGGGGTCGCTGTAGCGACCCACCGCGTTGCCCGCGTCATCGACGGCAAACGCCTCGCCAAAGACACTGCCGGCCGGGCTGCCGATGGTGACCGGCGTGTAACCGCCCAGGCCGTCCGGCTCCCAGAGCGTCGGCTCGCTCGTGCTGTTGGCCGCGTTCCGCGCGACGCCCGCGATGATGCCGCTCTCGCTGATCCCGTACGCCCGGGCGAAGCTGTCGCTCGTTCCGAGCGGCGTGGCGAGGTCGGTCAACGTGCCCGTATTGGTAGAGGCGTCGGTGAAGAACGCCCGCACCGACTGGCCGTTGCTCGCAGCACCGACGACGCGTCCGGCATTGTTCAGGTCGTTCGCGACACCGCCGCTGCCGCCGGGCAGGCTGCCGAGGTCGGTGATCGTGTCGGTGACGCTGTCGTAGAGGAACGGCTTGCTCGGGCCGTTACCGCTCTCACCCGCGACGAGGCCGGCGTCGTTCACACCAAAGCCCCGCCCGAACGTCGGAACGCCGGACAGGATCGGAATCTCCTCCGCAACGCCGCTTTGCCAGACATACGGGATGAGCTGCGTGCTGCCCGATTTCCGGCTGTTGCCGGTGACAAAGCCCGTGTCGGAGACGCCGTTGGCAAAGTTCCGATCGCCGCCGAGCGTGTCGATTGCCGCAATCGTGTACCCGGGCGGCAGCTGTGCCGAGGCGACAGCCGTTACAGCGAAGGAAGCCAACGTACCGATGGTGAAGCGCATTTTCGTGGAGTTCATGAAGTGAAGAAGCAGGGCGATCGCGCCGCAACAGCGACGATCACGAAGGACTTGTTGGACAGATCAGCGGTCCCGCACCGCGGGCGACACGCCGATCACACAGTTAAAAAAAGAGAGGTCGATCGGTCCCGAGCAGATGCCGGAGCCAGGATCACGAAGCGTCTTGCTGAACGACCAACGACGACGTGAGCCTGCGCGTGCCACCTGCGTGACATCGCCGAGCAATCGGCCGACGTCGCACAAGCTACGCCTCGCCGTCCGCAGTCAAAAGTCGAAGACGCTCAATCACCCCACCGGCGGCGCACGGGGCGACGCGGGCGTCTCGAACCGATCGGCCACACGACAGGCCTCGACCGGCGCAAACGCACACTCCGGCGACGTCCCATCGATCGCGACCAACACCACCGGCATCGGCACCCCCGCCGACTTGCCAAGCGTCGCCACCAAATGACACACCGCACACGCCCCCCCATCCCCCCCATCCCCACTGTCCCTGTCGCTCCGTCCCTCACTATCCCCGTCCGCACCACGCTCCCCGTCATTGCTGTGATCGTGCCCGCAGCCAGCGAAGCCATGATGCACCGCCGCACTCGTCCCATCAGACACACCAACGTCGTGCCCGCCATGAGCCACAGCCACGTGCAACGCACTCGACGCCGGCACCAGCAGGTGGGCCACCACGCCACTCATCCCCAGAACCGCCAACACCACGCCCACCAGACCCCATCGGCCAGAGGCGTACAACCGGAATGAACGGGCAATCCGCACGTGCGGCAGGAGGGTACTTGCCCACTCCGTCCCTGTCGAGAGAACTGCGTTTCAAACCGCCCAGCGCACAAAAACGGCGGCGGGCCGAATAGCCACGCCGCCGAGCGAGTTACTAGTTATTAGAGCCTAGGGCCTAGGACAGAAGCGACTAGCTGTTAGCGGTTAGGGCCTAGGCAGAGCTGGTTGCGTCTGCATCCGACCTAAGCCCTAGGCCCTAGCAACTAACAACTTCTGCTCTCACGCAGCAATCTTCATCGGGGTCTCAGGGAGATCGTCGGAATCCGACATCTCCTGCGGCAGGGCACCGCCGGCGGGGAGGTTGATGCTCACCGGGGCACTGCTCGGGCCAGACTCACCCTTCGCGTTGGTCCAGAAAGCGGAGATCCACGCCGTGTCGCCCGTCGGGCTCGGCGGGAAGTCGACCGTCGTCCGTGTCCGCGTGACCTGCTCGCCGTAGTTCCACTCGGCGATGCTCGCGGGAGCGACCGGGCCGAGGTGGGTGAAGATGGTGGCGCCGGTGACGCCATTGGGCTTGCTGCGACGGCTGGCGCTCTGCAGCAGGTCGACGATGATCTGGCGACCCTCGCCGAGCTTGACCTTGACGATCGGCGTCTGCGTCGGCCGTGGGATGCGGGTCCGCTCGCCAGTCGGGACATTGAGGCCCATGTCGAGCTTGAGCTCGTCGGGAACGTCGACCAGGCCGACGACTTGCTTGGCGTACTTGCGGGTTTCGGCGATGAGCAGCTTCTTGGTCTGGTTCTTGAGCCAGATGCTCTTGGGGCCGCGTGTCTCGTGGTGGTCCGCCGCCTGCAGCTGCATGACGTAGGTGCTGACGCGCTGGGCGTATTCGGGGGCCTCGTCGACGAGGCCGAGGAGTTCCGCGTTGGCAGCGACGTGCTGCGAGAAGTTGGTGACGAAGTTGCGGAGCCCATCGTCACTGGTGTCGAGGAAGTCGTTGCTGCGAGGCATCGCTGATCCTTTTGTCGGGGTTTCTCGCCGGACGCCGCGACCCGTTGGCTGCGATCCACGCCGGCAACCCCTGTGTCGACCGTCACGACGGGGCACTTTGGGCGGGGACAAAGATTTTCTTGCGCGTCTTCCGCGCCCGCCGATTTACTTGGACGGACCGTCCGAATGTCTTCCCTGAACTCTGCCAAGACGGCTCCCGACCGCTTGTTCTCGCTCCCGCTGCTGCCGTAGTCGGGGCAGCTGATCTGGTTGACGACGATCGGGTTGACCCTCAGAACATGCTCGTCCGACGTGGTCGTTTCCTGATCGTTATCCAAAAGGCATCTTTTGCACTACCGCCGGGGTTGAGGCGACACCGGTTGCCACCGAACATCGTACGAACTAAAAAGGCGGTTGTCATGCCTGCCGTCCGCCACCTGCTTCCCGCTTCCACCGCCGCAGCGATTGCGGTGATGGAGCCGGCAGCGGTGCAGGATTCCCCTCAGGCCGCCTTTGAGGTCCGTCCTGGTGTCATCGCGGAACTGATCGGCGACGACGTCGGCTGTGCTGTGACGCTTGCTTGGTGCGATCGCCAGCGTCTTGTGTTCTGGATCGGGCGACACGCCTGGGCATCACCGAGCGTGTTGCAGCAGGCCGGCCTGCTCGAGCGGTCGCTGCTGGTCGATGCGCGGCGGGCGCGTGATCGTCTGTGGGCCGCAGAGCAGGGGACCCGGTGGGACGTGGTCGGGACTGTGGTCGTCGACGGCCGTGGCTTTGGCCTCACGGAGACGCGTCGTCTGCAGCTTGCTGCCAGGGGCCGGGGTGTCCGCGTGGTGCTGCTTCGTCCGAGCGGCGAACGACGGAGCCCATCGGCGGCCGGGGAGCGGTGGGATGTACAGCCTGTGCCGGTGTTCGATCACACCGATAACGAGCCAGGGCCGCGACGGCCGGCTTGGGACGTTCGCCTTCTCCGCCGGAAGGGACGACGGCTTCTTCCTCAACCCCACCGCCTTCACGCGTCAGGCCTGCGGATCGGCCTGCCCGCGGGGCTCTCGCTTCCCGATGTTCCCGATACCGACGTCGATCTTGCTCCACTACTCGTCTGGCGTGTCCGGTGGGACTCAAGCCTCGGCCGCTGCCAACCTGAAGTCCGCGCGGCCGAAGGCGATTCGGTCGAACCTGCAGTCCCAGTCTGGCCCCGCTTGGCTGTCGGTCTTCCTGCCCAGTTGGCCGGCGGCCAGACGCTCAAGGCGATCGCCTGATGATGGACGAGTTCTGGTGGTCGCCAGGTCGTCACACGGCAAGCGACTCGTCGTCGCGACATGCCGCCGTGGGTATGGGCTGGGGCTGCGGTCTGGCATGACCATCGCCCAGGCCACAGCCATGCTGCCTCACGTGCCGCAGGTCATGGATCACACGCCTGAGGCGGACCATCGGGCACTCACGGGGCTTGGGCGATGGGCAATGCGGTTCACGCCGCGGGTCGCAGTACAGGGCGATGACGGCTTGCTGCTCGACGTCGCTGGCAGTGCGCGGCTCTTCGGGGGACTCGTGCCTCTTGCCCGTCAGGTTCGCCAGCGATTGACCCGGCTCGGCTTCGAAACACGGGTCGCGGTGGCGCCCACTGTCGGCCTGGCTTGGGGACTGGCTCGTTTCGGAGACGAGGGCGTGCACGACGACACGGGAACACTGGCCGGCCTGCCGGTCGCAGCGTTGTGGATCGACGCGGAGATCGTCGAGGCCCTGGCGGAACTCGGTGTCGACCGCGTCGGGCAACTGCTGGACATCCCACGACACGAGATCGCACGCCGATTCGGAGACGACGTTCTCCTGCGGCTCGATCAGATGCAGGGCGACGCCGTCGAACCGATGACGTGGTTGCCGTTCATCGAGGTGCCGCGTGTGGCGTGTCGTTTCACCGGACCCGCCACGCAGTACGAGGCGATCGAGCAGACGACACGCGACCTGGTCGACTCGCTGTGCGACGAGCTCGCAAGACTCGAGTCGGCTACGCGTCGCGTCGTCCTCGAGATCGAGCGACTCGACGGCGACCTTCGGCCGGCGTTCGACACGATGCCGGTCACCTTTTCCCACCCGACGCGCGACGCCCGGCATTTGTGGGCGGTGCTGAGGCCGGTTGTCGAATCGCTCGACATGGGCCGAGGGGTCGATGCGCTGGCACTCAAGGCGACCGGGACGACGCGGCTGCCCCACGGACAGTCCCGGCTCGACGGCGAACGCGACGCCAGTCGTGACGAGCAGGACCTTGGACGACTGATCGATTTGCTGCAAGGCAGGCTCGGCCGTGAGAACGTGTTCCGGCTCGAACCGACGCCGAGTCACGTTCCCGAGGCGGCATTTCGGTATGTGCCGGCGGACGAGCAGATCCGAACGACCTCGCCCGACGGAACGCACACGGGCGACCGGCCGACAGTGCTGCTCGATCCGCCGGAGCCGGCAGAGGTGTCGCTGATGAACCCCGAAGGACCGCTCGTGTCGCTGCGATGGCGCAGCCGGTCGCTGGGCGTCCTGACAACGGTGGGCCCGGAGCGGATCGGCCGACGGTGGTGGAAGGCATCGCCGTCGGACAAGACGCTGGACGTGCGGGATTACTACAAGCTGCAGCTCGAAGACGGACTGTGGGTCTGGGTCTACCGGCTGCTTTCCGACACGCGGCGAGGACGATGGTTCGTGCACGGCATCTGGAGTTGAGCGATGCCCGACGAACCTCAGCCCAAGTCACGCGAGCACCCCAGCAAGCGACCGTTTCAAACGAAGCGCCAGCACTGGTCCAGCGCCAAGGACACCGAGTCGGCCGAGCAGCGATCCGTCAGGTGGCACCAGGGCTTTGGCGGGTTCAAAGACGCCAAGGGCCGTGAACGCCACCGCATCGAGCAGTTCGGAGCACCAGCGGTTGTGCGAGCGGGCAGCGAAGTCGACTTCGCGGAACTCTGCTGCACGAGCAACTTCACCTTCCTGACCGGCGCGAGCCACCCTGACGAGATCGCCAAGCGGGCCGCAGAACTCGGCTACCGAGCCTTCGGCGTCTGCGATACCAACAGCGTGACCGGCGTGGTCCGAGCACACGTAGAGGCTGAACGTCACGGCATTCGTCAGATCGTCGGAAGTCGCGTCGTGCTCGCATGCGGCTTGGCTGTCTACGTCTGGCCGACCGATCTGGCGGCCTACGGCCGGCTGACGACGCTGCTGACGATCGGCAAGCTGCGGGCGAAGAAGGGAGCGTGCGAGCTGGGGCTCTGGGACCTGCTCGAATACGCCCAAGGCCAGATGCTCGGCATCGAGCCACCACCGCGTATCGACGAGGCCTTCGTCGACAAGCTGCGCACGCTCCGCGACTGGTGCGGCGGGACGGGATCGCTCTCACTCCTCGCCAGCCGCGACTACGGAGCGGACGACGAGCAGCGCCTGCACGACATCGCACGACTCTCGGCCGAAGAGCGTGTGCCGATGCTGGCCACCAACCGGCCGCTCTATCACTGTCCGTCCCGGCGATTGCTCCAGGATGTCCTCGCATGCATCCGCCACGGCTGCACGCTGGACGAAGCCGGCATGTCGCTCAAGCCGTCAGCCGAGCGGCACATGAAGGTGCCCGAAGAGATGGCCAGGCTCTTCGGGAAGTACCCGCGTGCCATCGAACGAAGCGTCGAGGTCGCCAGCCGCTGCCGCTTCAGGTTGACCGATTTGAAGTATCAGTACCCGTCCGAAGTCGTACCCGACGGTGAGACGGCGATGAGCCACCTGACAAAGCTCGCCCGTGCCGGGCTTTCACGTCGGTTCCCCGAAGGACCGCCTGAAAAGGTCCGCGATCAGTTCGAACACGAGCTCGTCCTGATCGACGAGCTGAATCTGCCGCATTACTTCCTGACGGTCGAAGATCTCGTGCGGTGGAGCCGCGAGCAGGGCATCCTGTGCCAGGGTCGTGGTGCTGCGGCCAACTCGATCGTCTGCTACAGCCTCGGGGTCACCGACGCAGACCCGAGGCGCATCAACACGCTCTTCGAACGGTTCATCAGCCGAAGCCGCAACGAGCCGCCCGACATCGACATCGACTTCGAGCATGAGCGGCGCGAAGAGGCGATCCAGTACCTCTACACCAAGTACGGCCGCGACCGGGCGGCGCTCACGGCCAACGTCATCACCTATCGCGGCCGCATGGCGGTCCGAGAAGTCGGCAAGGCGCTCGGCTTCGGTGAAGACGTGATCGATCGCTTGGCCAAGGGCATTAACTGGTGGAAGGGCGGTCCGATCGAGGACGATGAACTCGATGCTCAAAAGCTCAATCCACACGATCCGACGGTCCAGCACTTCATCCATCTGTCGCAGGCGATCCAGGGATTCCCGCGGCACCTCTCACAGCACCCGGGCGGTTTCGTTCTGACTGAGACGCCGCTGCACCAGCTCGTCCCTGTCGAGAACGCAGCGATGGAGGGCAGGACCGTCATCGAGTGGGACAAGGACGACATCGACGCGCTCGGCTTCATCAAGGTCGACGTGCTGGCCCTGGGCATGCTGACCTGCATGGCCAAGGGGTTCGAGCTGCTCAAGCGGCACGCCGGCATCGACTTGTCGCTCGGATCAATGCCAGAAGACTGCGAAAAGACCTTCGACATGATCTGCGCTGCCGACACGATGGGCACATTCCAGATCGAGAGTCGGGCCCAGATGTCGATGCTTCCACGGCTCAAGCCACGGTGCTTTTACGACCTCGTGATCGAAGTCGCCATCGTCCGTCCCGGCCCGATCCAGGGCGGCATGGTCCACCCGTACCTGCGGCGTCGCGACGGCATCGAAGAGGTGCCCGACATGAGCGGCAAAGCGATCGAGTGGATCACCAAGCGAACCTTCGGCGTCCCGATTTTCCAAGAACAGGCGATGCTGATGGCCGTCCACTGCGCCGGGTTCACGCCCGACGAAGCCGACGGCATGCGGCGGGCCGTCACAGGCTTCCGACGCTTCGGCGACATCGACTCGTTCGAAGAGAAGATCGTCCAGGGCATGATCGCCAATGGCTACGAACGAGCCTTTGCCGAGCGATGCTTCAAGCAAATTCAGGGGTTCAGCACCTACGGCTTCCCCGAGAGCCACGCGGCAAGCTTCGCCCTCATCGCCTACGCCAGCAACTACTTCAAATGCCACTGGCCGGGCGTCTTCCTCGCCGCCATCCTGAACTCGCAGCCGATGGGTTTCTACAAGCCGGCCCAGCTCGTCCAGGACGCTCAGCGTCACGGCGTGACGGTGCTGCCGGTCGACGTGCTGCACAGCGACTGGAACTGCACACTGACCGACGCGGACGACCTGACCACCGTTCGACTCGGCATGAATCGCGTCAAAGGCCTTCGACAAGACGACGCTGCCAGAATCGTCAGGGCGCGTCACGCAAGCATCGGCGGCGTCGAGCAGCTCTGGCGAGAAAGCGGCTGCACCGCCCGGTCCATCACTGCACTGGCCAAAGCGGACGCTTTCGGTTCGCTCGGGCTCGATCGACAGTCCGCCCTCTGGCACGCGGGCAAGCTGCGCGACGCCGATGAGCCGCTCTTCGCTGCCACGTTCGAACCTCAGCATGTCGTGACGCTGCCCGCGCTTCCGCCGCTGCGTCACGTTCTGGCCGACTACGCCCACGCCGGTCTGTCGCTCAAGAACCACCCGATGCGCTTCCTTCGCGACGACCTAGCAACGCAAGGCGTCGTCACCGCAGACCAGTTGGCGGACGAGTCAATGTTCCCCAGCGGCCGCAGCGTCGCCGTCGCCGGCATCTGCCTTGTCCGTCAACGCCCCGGCAGCGCCAAGTCGATCACCTTCATGACGCTCGAAGACGAGACGGGCATGAGCAATCTGGTGGTCTATCCGAACGTCTTCGACCGGTGGAAGCGCGTCGCCCGCGACGCCAACGCCATGCTCATCCGCGGCCGAATCGACCGCCATGGCGAGGTCGTCCACGTCGTCGCCACCACGTTCGAATCGCTCGACCACCGGCTCTTACAGCTGCGGTCGGTGTCGCGGAACTATCGATAGAGCATGTAATGCTTGGCTGAAAAGGTCGTCGGTAGCGTTTAGCTACCTTCGACGCGTTGCTGCGGTGTCCTCTGATCCGTGAGTGCGTCGCTTCGTCCCACGGGGCAAGTACTTCACGGCGTGGGGCGTGCATTTCGGATTCAAAGACCAGCACTGCGGCGCCGGGCGCGTGCGTTTTGACTTGAAACACGTGCACGGTGCGGTCAAAGGCATGCGCCACAGTGCCAAACACCATCACCGCGGTTTGAAACACATGCGCCGCGAGGCAAAACAGTGGTGTTTGGGAACGCGGTGCCTGTCTTATGCGGACGTAGCCGTGTTTACACGGTGCTAGAGGGGGTGGGGCGGGTGGCCGATGCAGTGGGCATGGACCAGAAGGCGATCGAGGTCGTGCAGGGGGAACTCGTCGTCCCCACCATCCCCACCACCCCCATGCCGAGCAAGACGTGCATCACCGTGGCCGGGGCGCCGGTCGTGGGGACGTATCACGAGACGATTCGGCTCAGGGTGGGGAACGAGAGCGACCTGCCGTGGGTGGACTCGTTGCAGAAGCGGCAGCGGCATGAGCTCGGGTTTCTGCCGATGACGGCGCTGCGGGAGAAGATCGCCAGGGAGGAGGTGCTCGTCGCGACGGTCATGGATCGGCCGGTGGGGTATCTGATCGGCTCGGACCGGTACACCAAGCGGGACGAGGTCGGGCTCATCGTGCAGGTGAACGTCGAGCCGAAGTATCGGCGGTCGCTCGTGGCGGCGAAGCTGGTGCAGGGGCAGTTCGACCGCTCGGCCTACGGGTGCCGGCTCTACTCGTGCTGGTGTGCGCAGGACCTGGACGCGAACCGGTTCTGGGAGTCGATGGGGTTTGTGGCGATTGCGTTTCGGAAGGGAAGGAAGGACAGAAAGCTTGAAGGTGGAAGCTTGAAGCTTGAAGAATCAGAGTCGTCCGATTCCAACCCTTCTGGCTTCAAGCTTCCTCCTTCAAGCTTTCCGGCCACTCGCGTGCATCTGTTTTGGCAGAAGCGCATCCGTCCGGGTGACCATCACACCCCCTGGTGGTATCCGAGCAAGACGGAGGGTGGGCAGATGCGGGCGGATCGGGTGGCGTTGCCGATTCCGCCGGGGGTGCACTGGTCGGAGGTGGAGGCGGTCCATGTGCCGGAAGTCGAGATCGCGCCCAAGCCGGAGGAGAAGGATTGGGAGGCGGATACGGAGGAGGAGGCGATTGCGGAGGCGGAGAAGAAGGACAGACTCGTGTGGCCGCGGGGGATCGAGGATCGGGACGGGGTGCCGTATCGCAGGGGCAAGCGGCTGGCGACGGTGGACATGCTCGTGAAGGAGCAGGGGGCCGGTCACAGCGGGCACTGGGTCATCCCCGACGACGTGCAGGTGGTCGATGAGCTGCCGGTGGCGAAGCTAGTGCGGGGGAGGGTGGGGAGGCGGAAGAAGGCGAAAAGAGTGAAGCCGAAGAAGGTGGTCGATCCGAAGTTCGTCGCGATGGCGCGGGAGCTGCGCGATCGGTTCCTGGAGGAGGTGGAGCGAGATCCGGCGCTGATCGCGCTGCCGGCGGCGAAGCACGACGTGACGCGGCAGGCCCGTGCGGAGACGCGGGCGGTGCTGCCGTTGGCAAAGCAGCTCAAGGCGCTGCCGAAGCTCGCGGCGTGAGGGAGGAGCTGTTAGCTGTTAGGGCCTAGGTCAGAATCGGAAGTGGCTTTATGAGCTAGGCCCTAGTCGCTAGCAGCTAGTCGCTCCCTGTCCTATTCGCTAACAGCTAACCGCTATTCCCCTCAGTACTTGCGGGTGACGTACGTGTCCGGCCAGGGGTCGGGGAAGGTGCCGCCGGATTGCCAGTGGGTGAGTTCGTCGTCGGTCAGGAAGCAGGCGGAAAGGGCGTCGGTGAAGGTGTCGACCTGGGACTCGTCGCCGATGACGGTGAGGTGGCAGTGGCGGTCGCCGAAGCGGCCGGGGGCGTTGGCGAGGCGTTCGCGCAGGGCGTTGATCTCATCGGCGTCGAGGCCGTGGTCGGGATCTTCGAGGATGCCGGCACGCCAGTAGCCGACGAGTTCGAGGTTGATGCCGCCGGCGGCCTGGTTCCAGAGAAGTGAGACCTTGTCGCGCGACGCGAGGTAGAAGAACCCTTTGCTGCGGTAGATGTGCTGGCCGAGGTGATGCTGGCAGGTGTCGTACAGACGCTGCGGGTGGAACGGGCGGTCATCGCGGAGGAGGCGTGTCGCCAGGTCGTACGGGCGATCGTTCTTGCGCTCGGCGGCGAGCGCGGGCGTGAGCTCGTTGATCAGCTTGGCGACGCGGGCGTGGTCGTACGGTGGCATCGCCAGGACGTCGTCGAGCGGAAGGTTGCCGAACGGAGCCGAGACGATCGAGACGAACGGGTTGAGCTCGTGGATGGCCTTGGCGATTGGCTGGACCTTGGACTCGTCGAGGCGGTCGAGCTTCGTCAGGAGCAAGTGGCTGGAGAACATCACTTGCTCGACGAGCAGGTTCGTCGGGTCGCGTCGGCCGGCCTGCACGTTGCGTTGCATTGTCGGCACGAGCTGCTGGCCGGCGTCGTAGTCCTGGTCGATCATCGCTGCATCGACGAGCACGACGACGCCGGTGAGCCGGACGTCGCTGCGCCCGGCAAAGAACTCGACGAGCGGCATCGGGTGGCAGCTGCCTGACGTCTCGATGACGAGCAGATCGAGCGAGTCGCCGGCGACCAACGCGTCGACGGCATTGCGAAGTTGGTCGAGGCCCTTGTCGCCGCTAAGGACGCAGTCGTGGATCGTGCGGAAGTGCCGCAGGTCCTCGTCGAGCAGGTCGGACTCGGCAACGAGTTGCCCGTCGACGTCGAGCTCGCTCATGTCGTTCACGACGACGCCGACGCAAAGGTCGCGACGGCGGGCCTGGCCGAGGAGGTTCTTGAGCAGCGTGGTCTTGCCGGACCCGAGGAAGCCGTTGAGGATGACGACGGACACCGGCCGGGGTGGTTGGTTAGGAGTGCCGTCTTGCATCGGAACGAGTTTTAAGTCGCGAGACTGCCTTGCAGTGAAGCCGGCACGCAGACGAGTTGCTAGTTGCGAGGGCCTAGGGCTTAGGTCGGAGCAGAAGTCGTCGGTTTCTGGCCTAGGCCCTAGGCCCTAGCAACTAACAACTCACAGTCCGATCTTGCCCCAGTCGAAGAGGCTGCCGGGGTCGGTGCGTGGGGTGGGACGCGTGACGGTGTAGGCGTCGTGGCCGATGATGTGGGTGCGGGTGAGCTCGATGCCGTCATTGCGATGGGCGATGTCGGCGAGGAGCCTGGTGAGCGAAGCGTACTGGGCGTCGGTGAAGCCGAGGTCCGCCGGATCGATCGTCGCGTAGACCTCGGGCGTGATCCATTGCGACATCTCCTGCTGCGTGCCGATGGCGAGCATTTCGATGCCGATGGAGTAGTGGTTGAGGCGGTTGGTCTTGCGTGGCTGGCCTTCGATTTCGCCTCGGCCGGCGTGCCAGGCGGCGCGGGATTCGTCGACGAAGCGGTAGATCGTGCCGTCGCGGTCGATGCAGTAGTGGGCCGAGACGCGGTACTCCTCGAAGATGGCGGCGATGCGTTCGACGCTGTGCGGATCGGCCGGGTTGGCGACGACATCGCTGGCGAAGTGGAGCATGACCGTGTCGATCTGCTCGTCGTTTTCCAGCTGTCGCTCGGACGAGACAGTCAGCGGCAACGGGCGGTCGACGATCGTCGGCGGTTCAGTGGCGAGCGTCGGGAGGGCGAACAGGAGGAGGGCGAGCGCGATTCGCATGGTCGGAGGCTAGTGGCCGAACCGCGAAGGTGCGAAGAGGCGAAGGGCCGCGAAGCAAAGGGAGAGGGTGGTTCAGAGTCCGTCATCCCGAGCGGAGCCGCGGGACCTCGGCCGGTTCCTGTGCGTGCCCGACGACGAGGTCCTTCGACTCGCTGCGCTCGCTCAGGATTACGGAGTTGTGCTCCGGCTCACGTTCTGAAGTTCGCGGCCCTTTGCCTCTTTGCCCCTTCGCGGTTCAGCCCGCGGGCCCCGTGCTCGCTAGGTCCCGCACCATCAGTTCCGCCGATGTTCGTCCGTTCCACTCATTGATGGTGATCTCAGCCGCGACGTCGAGATGGTCGCCGGGGGATAGTTGTTGGGCCAGGTGCCCGCGGCCGAAGGCGATGCCTTTGAGGCCGAAGCCGAAACCGGTGTTGAAGCGGAGTTGCAGGTGGTCGTCGCTCTTGCCGACGGAGCGCGCTTGCAAGAGTTCGAGGTTGCGCAGGAGCAGGATGGGCGTCGGGTTGCCTCGGCCGCACGGTGACAGGCGGGACAGGTCGCGGGCGAGTGGCTCGGTGACGTCGGTCGCCTTCACCTCGGTGTCGATGCGGAGACGAGCGACGAGGTCGTCAGGCTGAAGCTGCTGTCGCGCGGCGTCAGTGAAGCGGTCGCGGAACGCGGCGATGTTGGCGGCGTCGAGCTTGAGTCCCGCGGCCGCAGCGTGACCACCGTGGGAGAGGAGCAGGTCGGTGCAGTCCTGAAGGGTTTCTGCGAGGTTGAAGCCGTCGATGCTTCGGCCGCTGCCGGCGGCGATGCCATCGTCCAGACCGAGGACGATCGTCGGGCGGTGGTAGGCGTCGAGCAGTCGACTGGCGACGATCCCGACGACGCCGGGGTGCCAGCCGTCGGCCGCGACGACGATGGCGGGGCAGTCGGGCTCGTGCCAGCCGTTTTCCTCGACTTCGAGCTTGGCTGCCTTGACGATGGCGCGTTCGACCTTCTGGCGTTCCTTGTTTTTGGTCTCGAGTTCGAGGGCGATGTCGCGTGCCCGGCCGGGCGTGGCGACGGTGAACATCTCGACGGCCTCGCGGGCGTGGTCCATTCGGCCACACGCGTTGAGGCGTGGGCCAAGCTTGAAGCCGACGTCGACGCTGTCGAGGTCCTGCCCGCCAAGGCCGGCCGCGTCGATGAGGGCGCGGACGCCGTGCAGCTTGGTGCGTGTCAGGTTGCCAAGGCCGAAGGCGACAATGGTGCGGTTCTCGCCGACGAGCGGGGCGACGTCGGCCACGGTGCCGAGCGCCGTGAGCGCCAGGGCATTCATCAGAAACGCCTTCATGTCGTCGCTGACTCTGTTCGCACCGGCGACCTTCTTGCCGACTTCCCACGCGAGCTTGAAGGCGACGCCAGCCCCGACGAGATCGCCGTTGGCAGTGGAGCCGGGAAGGCGTGGATGAACGACGTGGTCCGCTGGCGGGATGACGGGCTGGCCGGCGTCGTCGGTGCGCCACTCGTGGTGGTCGGTGATGATGAGGGTGAGGCCCAATTCGCTCGCGAGCGCGGCTTCGTCGCAAGCAGTGATGGCGCAGTCGACGGTGACGACGACCTGCGCTCCGTCGGCGGCCAGCTGCCGAAGGGCGTCGGCGTTCAGGCCGTATCCCTCGTCGATACGGTGGGGGACATACGTCGTGACGTGGTCGTCGGTCGCACCGAGGGTGGTGAGCGCGTGCCAGAGGATGCTGCTGGCGGTGATGCCGTCGACGTCGTAGTCGCCGTAGATGACGATGCGTTTCTGGTCGCGGAGCGCGTTGGCGATGCAGGCGGCGGCAGCATCGAGGCCGGGAATCGTCGTGGGCTCGTCGAGGTCGGTCAGGCTCGGCTTGAGAAAGCTTCGGCA
>JBCDKH010000040.1 GCA_038746835.1 Planctomycetota bacterium
CTACGACCCCCGTTTCGAGCACGACAACTGTGGCTTCGGCTTCGTGGCCAACGTGGCAGGGCGGCGATCGCACAGGCTCTTCACGCGGGCGCTCGAAATGCTCACCCACATGGAGCACCGCGGCGGATGCGGGTGTGATCCGGGCAGCGGCGACGGCGCCGGCGTACTGGTCGGCATGCCAGACAGCTTCCTCCGGCGGGCCGCAGGCGAGATCAAGATCGACTTACCACCGGCCGGCGAGTTCGCGGTCGGGATGATGTTCCTCCCGCAGGACACCGTCCAGCGGCGAAAGTGCGAACGACTCTTCGAGCGCGTGCTGGCCGACTACGACATGCAGGTCCTCGGCTGGCGCGACGTGCCGACCGACAACCGCAGCCTCGGCCACGACGCCAAAGAGGCCGAGCCGACGGTCCGCCAAGCGTTCGTCGGCATGCGGCGTAGCTTCTACGACCGAGGCGACTTCAACCGCCGGCTCTACCTGGTCCGCCAACGCGTAGAAAACCACGTCGAGTTCGGCGACGCCCGCGACTGGCCCGATGCGGTCAAGGAGCAGTTCTACCTCTGCACGCTCAGCACCAACCGCCTCGTCTACAAAGGCATGCTGACCGCCCCGCAGCTGGGCACGTACTACCCGGACCTTCTGGACGACGACTTCGCCAGCCACTTCGCGATCGTCCACAGCCGCTTCTCGACCAACACGTTCCCGAGCTGGCGGCTTGCCCATCCGTACCGATATCTCGCCCACAATGGCGAAATCAACACCATCCGCGGCAATCGCAACTGGATGCGGGCCCGTTACGGCAGCCTGAAGTCCGACCGCTTCGGTGCAGAGCTCGACAAGCTGTTCCCGATCCTTTCGAGCTCGACCAGCGACTCGGCGACGCTCGACAATGCCCTGCAGTTCCTCGCCGTCAACGGCCGGAGCATCGCGCATTCGATGCTCATGCTCATCCCCGAGGCGTGGCAGAACGACCCGCGGATGGATCCCGAGCTTCGCGCGTTCTACGAGTACCACGCGTGTCTCATGGAGCCGTGGGACGGCCCGGCAGGCGTTGCGTTTACCAACGGCCGACAGCTCGGTGCCGTGCTCGACCGCAACGGTCTCCGGCCCGCACGCTACTACCTGACGCACGACGACATGCTCGTCATGGGCAGCGAGGCGGGGGCGATTGAGTTGCCGCCGGAGGACATCAAGCAGAAGTGGCGTCTCCAGCCGGGCAAGATGCTCCTGGCCGACTTCGAGCAGGGTCGCATCATCGACGATGGCGAACTCAAGGGCGACCTGCTCGACGCCCGCCCTTGGGCGCGGTGGCTTCGCGAGAGCCTGGTCGACGTCGAGGCCCGCATGGCCGAGGAGCGGTCGAAGGACATCCGCGGCAGCTTCGCCTCGCCGACGGGCCCGCGTGTTGGTGCCTCGCCCGAGCCCGTCCGCGACCACGACGGCCTGTCGACCGAAACGATGAAGCCGACCGGCGATCGCGACGCGTCTGGCGATGCACTGCTCAAAGCGCAACGTGCCTTCGGCTACACGAACGAAGACCTGCGGATGCTCATCTACCCGATGGCTGCCTCTGGTGCCGAGGCCGTGGGCAGCATGGGCGCAGACACGCCGTTGGCATGTCTGTCAGATCGGCCGCAGCCGCTGTTCAACTACTTCAAGCAGCTGTTCGCCCAGGTAACGAATCCGCCGCTGGACGCGATTCGCGAAGAGATGGTGACGAGTCTCGTCACGTACCTCGGCCACGAGAAGAACCTGCTCGACGAGTCGCCCGACCACGCGCGGCTACTCAAGCTGCGCGGGCCGATCATTTCCAGTGAAGAGCTTGCCTGGATCCGCGACTTTGGCGAGTCGAAGGAAGGCTCCGAAGACTTCTCGTCAGCGACGGTGCCGTTCCTGTTCGATCGTCCGTCGGACGACGCGACTGACGAAGAGGTCGCCGCAGCGTTGGAACTGGCGGTCGACGAGCTGTGCCACGAAGTCAGTGAGGCCGTCCACGACGGCCGAAACATCATCGTCCTTTCCGACCGCGGTGTGAGCGAAGACCGCGTGCCGATTCCGTCACTCCTGGCCGTCGCGGCGGTCCATCACTACTTGATCCGTGACGGCACGCGGAACCAGTGCGGCATCATCGTCGAGACGGGCGAGGCCCGCGAAGGCCACCACTTCTGCTGTCTGCTTGGTTACGGAGCCGGGGCGATCAACCCGTACCTGGCGCTTGAGACGATCAGCGACCTGCACGCCGACGGTCTGCTCCCGCCGCAAGACTCGGCCGAGGCCGCCAAGCGGAACTACGTCAAGGCCGCCCACAAGGCGATCCTGAAGGTCGCGAGCAAGATGGGCATCAGCACCGTCCAGAGCTATCGCGCCGCCCAGATTTTCGAGGCCCTCGGCATCGGCGAGAACGTCATCGATCGCTACTTCGTCGACACGCCCAGCCGCATCGGCGGCATCGGCATGGCCGAGATCGGACGCGAGGCGATCATGAAGCACCGCGTCGCTTACCCGCGTGTGGAAGCGGAGAAGGCCCGCGTTCTTGATGCCGGCGGCTACTACCAGTGGCGGCGCGACGGCGAGTACCACCAGTGGAATCCGAACACCGTCGCCAAGCTGCAGCACGCGGTTCGCGTCGATTCGAAGAAGTCGTACGACCAGTACGCCAAGCTCGTCGACGACGACGCCCGGGCCAAGAGCACGCTGCGTGGCCTGATGACGATCGAGCCGAAGAATGAGGCGGTGCCACTCGACGAGGTCGAATCGGCCAAGGAGATCGTCAAGCGGTTCGCCACCGGTGCAATGAGCTTTGGCTCGATCAGTGCCGAGGCGCATGAGACGCTCGCCATTGCCATGAACGAGATCGGCGGCAAGAGCAACTCGGGCGAGGGCGGCGAAGATCCGGACCGCTACATCCAGCTCGGCGTCAACGGCGAGGCGAGGAGCAATCCGCGACGCAGTGCTATCAAGCAGGTCGCCTCCGGCCGATTCGGCGTGCACGGCGAGTACCTCCGCAACAGCGACCAGATTCAGATCAAGGTCGCCCAGGGTGCCAAGCCGGGTGAGGGCGGCGCGCTAAGCGGTCAGAAGGTCGACGAGACGATTGCCCGCGTCCGCCATTCCACGCCGGGCGTCGGCCTGATCTCGCCGCCGCCGCACCACGACATCTACTCGATCGAGGACCTCGCGCAGCTCATCCACGACTGCAAGAACATCAACCCGCAGGCGGACGTCAGCGTCAAGCTCGTTAGCGAAGTCGGCGTCGGCACGGTCGCGGCCGGCGTCGCCAAGGCCAAGGCCGACCACATCGTCATCGCCGGCTTCGACGGCGGCACGGGCAACGCTGCGTTGTCGTCCATCAAGCATTGCGGCCTGCCGTGGGAGCTGGGCCTCGCCGAGACGCAGCAGACGCTTCTCAAAAACGGCTTGCGTGGTCGCATCCGTCTTCAGGCCGACGGCGGCATGAAGACTGGCCGCGATGTGGTGATCGCTGCGCTACTCGGTGCGGAAGAAGTCGGCTTCAGCACGGCCCCGCTCATTGCGCTCGGCTGCATCATGATGCGGGTCTGCCACCTCAACACGTGTCCGGTCGGCATCGCGACGCAGGACCCGGAGCTTCGCAAGAAGTTCGTCGGAACGCCGGAGAATGTGATCAACTTCATGTTCTTCATCGCCGAGGAGGTGCGCGAGCACATGGCCAAGCTCGGCTTCCGCACGTTCGACGAGATGGTCGGCCGCAGCGACTGCCTGAAGTTCGCCGACCTGTCGGCTCATCCGAAGCTGCGTCACCTCGACCTGTCACCGATCGTCCGTCACGTCGAGCCGCGTGAGAATGATGCACCGCGCAACATCATCGAGCAGGATCACGAACTGGACCGCGCGCTCGACAACCGCCTGATCGAACTGGCCGAGCCGGCACTGGACCGAGGCGAGAAGGTTCATGCCGAAGTGCCAGTTCGGAACGTCAACCGGACCTGCGGCACCATGCTCAGCGGCAAGGTCGCGGAGAAGTTCGGCCTGCGTGGGCTGGACGACGACACGATCCGCTTCCAGTTCTCCGGCACGGCTGGGCAGAGCTTCGGCGCGTTCCTCGCGAAGGGCGTGACGCTCGAACTCGAAGGCGACGCCAACGATTACGTCGGCAAGGGCCTTTCCGGCGGACGCGTCGTGGTCTACCCACCCGACGAGAGCACCTTCAAAGCGGAAGAGAACATCATCGCCGGCAACGTGATCGGCTACGGCGCGATCGCTGGCGAGCTGTTCCTCCGCGGCGTCGTCGGTGAGCGGTTCTGCGTCCGAAACAGCGGCGCAAACGCGGTGGCCGAGGGCTGCGGCGACCACGGCTGCGAATACATGACCGGCGGGCGTGTCCTCCTGCTCGGCAAGACCGGTCGCAACTTCGCCGCAGGCATGTCGGGCGGCATCGCCTACGTCTACGACCCCGACGACGATCTGGCCGCGCGATGCAACATGGAGATGGTCGAACTCGGCCCCGTCGACGAGGCGGACGATCTCGAGACGGTGCGACGCCTGATGACCCGGCACGTCGAGCTGACCAACAGCCCGGTCGCCCGCGGGATGCTGGAGCACTTCGACTCAGCGATCTCGTTTTTCAAGCGCGTGATGCCCATCGACTACCGGCGCGTGCTCGAAGAACGTCGGATGCGGGCAGTCGCAACGAACACGTCGGCCGCTTCCGCGGCGACATGATTGTTGACCATTTGTCAACAATCTGGTATCTTGTAGTTCGATGGATCGCTTCGAACAGGCGCGAGCGGTTCGCGCACTCGCGGTCGACGCTCTCCACGAGGCGGCGACCCTCCGGCGACGGATCGACGACCTGCGTTGGGCGTGCGAGGACCTCGAAGATGCTTTGATCGATCTGGATCAAGCGATAGAGGCACACATCACGCCGCAGATTCAGGATGCAACAAATGCGGTTGTCGAGATCTACCTCATTGTCACCAAAATGACGGGTCCACTGGGCTGAGTCTTTCCGAGAAAGAAACACGATGCGACGTCCCCGCCGAACGAAGTTCAACGATCAGGCCAAGGCCGTTGTCGAGTATCTCATCAGCGAACACGACATGACCGTGACGCAGATCGCCGAGATCTGCCAGGTCGATAAGTCGTTCATCAGCCGCTGCAAGAATGGCGAGCGTGAGTTGAGCTACGACCATTTGGATCGTTTGTCGCTCGCTCTGGACGTCGTCCCCGGTGCGCTCTTGTTCGCAGCGATGCCGATGAGAGTGCCGCACCGGAATCCACGGCTTCGCGAACTTCATGAACAGTGCGTCGCTTTGCTCAACGCGGCGAGTCCTGGCTTCCAGAAACCAAAGAAGAGGAAGCGTGACGACGGTGAGACCCCGCCGACGTCTGCGGCGGCGTGAGATGATGCATCACCGCTGCCGATTCGGGTAGAGCCAATCCGCAAGATCCGCCGGCCAGTCGCGTTCGAAGAACAGCGGCTGGCCGGTCTTGGGATGGGCGAAACCAAGAAACCGCGCGTGGAGCGCCTGACGCGGCGGCGGGTCGGCTTCCTTGCCCGTGCCGTAGAGCTTGTCGCCGCAGATCGGGTGGCCGAGTTCGGAGAGGTGGATGCGAATCTGATGCGTCCGTCCGGTCTCCAGCCGGCACTCGACGAGGCCCAGCTCCCCAATGTCGCCGCTGGGCTGGACGTGCGTGATCGCGCGTTGGGCTCGTTCGTCGCTTTGGCCCGGCTTGAGGCTGCCGCGTTTCCCGTCGCCACGATCGCGGACGATCAGCGTGTTCACCGTCCGTCTCGGCGGCGGGCCGTTGCGGGTGACGGCGGCGTAGACGCGGTCAATGTCGTGCGCCTGAAACCGGCGGATCAGCTCGCGCTCGGCACCAGCGTTTCGAGCGAAGATCATCAGGCCGCTGGTGTCACGATCGAGCCGGTGGACCGGAAAGACCGTCTTGCCGCGATCGTGTGGGCGACTCAGTCGTTTCGTGAGCAGTTCGTCGAGCGTCGGTTGCCGCTCGCGTCGTTCGCGACTCATCTTCGACTCGCGCGGCTCTCGCACGCTCACAATGCCTGCCGGTTTGTCGACGACCACGACGTCGCGGTCCTGGTAGACGATGTCGAGGTCTTTGGCTTCCTTCGGCTTGGCGGCCGGGGTGTCGAGTAGGTTGACGACGTCGCCGGTCTTGAGTCGCCGAGCCGGGTCGAGACAGAGGTTGCCATGGACGGCGACGCGTCGCTCGAAGACGCGCATCTCCGCCTCGCCCCACGAAACGCGGAGCTTCTGCTTAAGCACCGCCCCGAGCGTCTTGCCGCCCAGTTCCTGGCTCACGTGGATGATCTGGCCCGCCGCCTTTGCCACGCGGCAGGTTACGCTCTGCCATGCAGCCGCTTTCGGGTCGCCAGCCGGTTCATGCTCGGAACGTCGTCGCGACGAGTCAGCCGCTGGCGACGCAGGCCGGTCTTGAAATGCTAAGCCTCGGCGGCAGCGCGGTCGACGCGGCCATCGCGGCGGCGGTGTGTCTGACCGTCGTCGAGCCGACCAGCAACGGCATCGGCGGCGACCTGTTTGCAATCGTCAACGACGGCGATGACCTCGTCGGCCTCAATGCCAGCGGCCGATCGCCAGCTGCGTGGACGCCGGACCGCTTCGCAGGTCTTGACAAGATGCCGTGGCGCGGCTGGGACAGCGTCACATTGCCGGGCTGCGTCGCCGGCTGGGTTGACCTCAGCGATCGATTCGGTCGGCTCCCTTTTAAGCAACTTTTCGAGCCGGCTATTCACCAAGCCCGAGACGGCTTCCCGGTCAGCCCGATCACAGCAGATGCCTGGAAGCGTGCTGAGACCGTCTTTGGTGAGCCGGCATTCGTCGACACGTTCCTGCCGGCACCGGCCTCGAGTGAGGTCTGGCGGAGCGAAGGCCATGCTTCGACTTTGCAGGCAATCGCCGACTCGAAGGGCGAGTCGTTCTACCGCGGCGATCTCGCAAGACAGATCGTCGCCGCAAGCGATGCCGGCGGTGGGTCGATGACGCTGGCCGACCTCGCCTCCCACGAGAACCTCTGGCACACCGAAACGGAGCTGATGCGGACCGACGCCCTCGGCGTCTCGCTCTACGAAATGCCGCCCAACGGCCAGGGCATCGCGGCCTGCCTTGCCCTCGGAATCTGCCAACGCCTCGACTGCGACGACTGGCACAGCGAGCAAGGCCTCCACCTCCAGATCGAGGCGATGAAGCTCGCTTTTGCTGACCTGCACACACACGTCGCGGACCGCGACGTGATGTCGTTCGATCCCGCGGCGTTGCTCAACGAGACTTACCTCGACGAGCGTGCCAAGCTGATCGACCGTGAGCGAGCCACGACCTACGCGGCCGGCGTGCCCACCGACGGCGGCACGGTGAACCTCGTCGCCTGCGACGCCGACGGTCTGATGATCTCGCTCATCCAGAGCAACTACGCCGGCTTCGGCAGCGGCATCGTCGTGCCCGGCACCGGCATCGCCCTGCAGAATCGCGGTGCCGGCTTCGTCACAACGCCTGGGCATCCGAACCAGGTCGGCCCGAGCAAGCGGCCGTTCCACACGATCATCCCCGGCTTCGTCAAACGCGACGGCAAGCCGCTTCTGCCGTTCGGCCTGATGGGCGGCCCGATGCAGGCGCAGGGCCACCTGCAGCTCATGCTCCGCGTCTTCGCCAGCGGCCAGGGCGTACAGCACGCCATCGACGCCCCACGCTGGCAGGTCATGGGAGGTTTGAAAGTGCTCGTCGAGCCCGGTCTCGACGCCGACGCCCTGCGCCACCGCGGTCACGAAGTCACCGTTTCCGACTTCCGCCCCTTCGGCGGGGCACAGCTCGCCCAACGCCTCGAAAACGGCACCTACGCCGCCGCCAGCGACCCACGCAAAGACGGTCACGCCGGCGGCTTTTGAGCGGTCCGGGTCGTAGACTTCCCGACGATGGGTAAGCCGACGGGATTCAAAGAGATCGCGCGTGAGACCAGGCGGCGGAGGCCTGTGGAGCTGCGCATCAAGGACTGGGACGAGATCTACATCCCGCTCGAAGACCAGAACCTCCGCAATCAGGGTGCCCGCTGCATGGATTGCGGCGTCCCGTTCTGCAACAACGGCTGTCCGCTGGGCAACCAGATCCCCGACTGGAACGACCTGGTCTATCGCGATCGCTGGTACGAGGCATACCAGTCGCTGGCTCGCACGAACAACTTCCCCGAGTTCACCGGCCGCATCTGTCCGGCCCCGTGCGAGGAGGCGTGCGTTCTGTCGCTCAACGACCGGCCGGTGACGATCAAGAGCATCGAGCAGGCGATCGCGGATCGGGCATTCGAGGAAGGCTGGGTCGTCGCGGAGAAGCCGGACCCGACCAAGCGGACCGGCAAGAAGGTTGCCGTCATCGGCAGCGGGCCGGCTGGCATGGCGGCGGCGCAGCAGCTCAATCGGGCAGGGCACGACGTCGTCGTCTTCGAACGCGACGACCGCGCCGGTGGCCTGATGGTCTACGGCATTCCGGACTTCAAGATGGACAAGGCCAAGGTCCAGCGACGCGTCGACCTGCTGGCCGAGGAAGGCATCGAGTTCCGCTGCGGCGTCAATGTCGGCAAGGACGTCACGACGGCCGAGCTCCAGGCGGAGTTCGACGCGATGATCCTGTGCAACGGCGCGACCAAGGCCCGCGATGTGAATGTGCCGGGGCGTGACCTGTCGGGCATCCACTACGCGATGACTTATCTGCCGCAGCAGACGCGCGAGAACCTCGCCGGCGTGCAGACCGAGGGAGACCAGATCTTTGCTGAGCAACAGATCAACGCCGCCGGCAAGCACGTGGTCATCATCGGCGGCGGCGACACGGCGGCGGACTGCCTCGGGACCGCACTCCGGCAGGGGGCCAAGTCGATCACGCAGTTCGACATCAACGCCCAGCCCCCCGAGGAGCGCGAGCCGCTCAAGACCTGGCCCAACTGGCCGATGGTTTTGCGCACCAGTGCCGCTCATGAAGAGGGCGCCGAGATCCACGGGCGCGACCTCCGCGACTACGCCGTCCTCACGAAGAGCTTCGTCGGCGACGGCCAAGGCAACGTCAAAGCGATCAAGGGCGTCCGCATCGAGAGCTTCAAGGACGACCAGGGCGTTCGCCACGTCACCGAGCTCGACGACGGCGGCTTCGAACTGCCGTGCGACCTCTGCCTGCTCGCCATCGGGTTCACGGGCCCCGACCCCGTCGGCCCGATCGGCGATCTCGACCTCACGCTCACCGAACGCGGCGCGGTCAAGGTCGATGACGACTACATGACCAGCTGCGACGGCGTCTTTGCGGCCGGCGACGCGCGGCGTGGGCAGAGTCTGGTTGTCTACGCCATCAGCGAAGGACGTCAGGCCGCGCGGTGCTGCGACGAGTGGCTGATGGGCCGGCCGAGCGACCTGCCCTTCATGCACTTGGAGCTTTGACCCCGCCGTCTGTGTTGCCGACGAAAAGAACGATCGAGTGCGTTTTGGAACCCAGATGATCGTTCCAACCGAGGTCATCCAGAGCGGATTCGAATCATTCGTCGTGTTCGGTGGCACTGCATCCTTGCAGTGGCACCAGAGCCCGATCAGTGAATTCGCTCTAACTTCAGTTTTGCCCGCGGCGACGGCGGAGGCTGAGCATGCCGACGGCGGCCGCGATAACCAGCGCCGAGCCCGGCTCTGGAATGGCTGACGGATCGCTCACCGGCGACAGCGTTAGGAAGTCGATGATGCCTTCGACCTGATCGTCCGTCAGGGCACCCGTGTAGACGATCGCCGCCGAGACGAAGACGTCGGAGTCGGCAAGTCCACCGCCGGCGACGGAACTGGTGCTGCCGGTGCGGACGTCGCCGAGGAAGAACTGATCGCTCGATGTGTTGTTGGCAGCACTGCCGCCGTTGTCGACCGGCCCGATGGTGATGTTGGTCGTGCCGCCGGTGAACTGCCAGTTGGTCACGATGCCGCTGTCGAAGCGGGCGGCTCGTACGAGCAACTCGTCGGCCGGATCGTCCGCTCCGGTGTTGTTGCCGTTGTCGTAGCGAAGCGACCCATCAGCCGCGAGGTGGAAGTTGTTGACGTCGCCCGTGAGTGCCGAAGGCGAGCCAATGCCACCCGGTCGCACGCTCGACTCTCCTGCTCCGTTGGCGTCGGAGGAGTAGACGAGGAAAACGGTGACTTCGCTCAGGGTGCTCCCGGTCGTCAGGTCAGTCCCGAGCAAGTCGTTGGCCGAGTCGCTGAACAAGATGCCGTCGACGTTCTGGCCAGCAAAAGCGCCGGTGGTGGCGTTGAAGGTCGATGCCGTCGGAACGGTCGGGCTCGTGAAGGCGGGCGACGTACCGACCGGGAGTATCAGGTCGTTGCCGTTCCCGCTCGAGTCGATCCAGGTCGTTCCGTCGAAGTTGGTTCCGGCCTCACGCGCCCAAAGTACGAGGCTTCCCGAAACGCTCGGATCGTTCGGCAAAATCGGGCTGGCGGTCGCGAGCAACGGGCAAAGCAGCGTGGGCAGGGCGATGAAGGTCGTGGTGGTGATGATGCGCATGGTTCCTCCGAAGGGGATCGTGATTCTCCGGCAGTCTCCGGCGAGACTGCCTTCGAAAAGTAACCCGACGTTCGCGATACAGCTTGACTTGTTCGGTCACGTACTTGACATAGAGTGACAATCTTGACGAAACACAGGCTCCAGATCGCCGCCCTGTTCGATCCCTATCTGCCGCAGCTGCGCGACGTCATTCGCGGCATGATCGATTTCGTCAGCGAACGCCAGCCTGACTGGGAGATCGTGATGGCCCACCTTGCGGTCAAGGACACGCCCTCCAAGGAGCCGATCGCGCTGTCGCGATTCGACGGATTCATCGATTCCAATCCGTTGCCGCGCACGACGCGATTCCTGAGCGGACGGCCGACGGTTCTGCTGGAAGAGACCCGGATCGACAGGGGAATCCCGATCGTTTGCACGGACATGAGTGGTGTCGGGCGGGCCTGTGCCGAGCACCTTGTCGAGTCGGGCCTTCGACAGTTCGCGGTCGTCACGTCGCCCGGGTCCGAGCGCGGTCCCGACCGGCTGCGTCGCGACGGCTTCCGGTACTGTCTTCGCGGGCACGGATTCGACGAGCCGACCGTTTTCCAGAGTGGCGTTCGCATGGATGCCTCTGCTGAGTGGTCGTGGGAGGATCAGGTCGATGACCTGTCCGATTGGCTCGCAGCGCAGCCCCGCCCGATCGGCGTGATGGCGGTCGACATCGCCTACGGCTGGCGAACCCTGACCGCCACGCAACACGCGGGTCTTCGCGTCCCTGAAGATGTCTGTCTTGTCGTCGGCGGCGACGACGAGCTGATCCTCGGCGGACTTAGACCCTCGCTTTCAGGGGTTGCATACCACCAGAAGCGTGTCGGGTTTCAGGCCGCCGAAGTCCTCCACCGCATTCTCAGCGGCGAGCAGGTGCCGTCGCTACAACGAGTCAGGCCGCTCGGTGTGATCGAGAGGCAGTCCAGCCTCTTCATCGCAAGCGAGGACCCCTTGGTCGAGAAGATGATGCAATACATCTGGCGTCACGTCGAAAAGGGCGTCACGGTCCAGCAGATCACGGCTCTCGTCCCCGTGTCGCAAAGAACCCTCGTCAGACGGTTCGAAAAAGCGATCGGCCGAACACCGCACGAAGAGATCCGGCGATCGCAATTGCAGACCGCTCGTCGACTTCTGACGACGACTGATTTCTCACTCCGCGAGGTGGCGGCGCGTTCAGGCCTGGGCACGCCGACCAATCTCAGCCAGGCCGTCCGCCGCGTGGCGGGCGTAAGTCCGTCCGAACTCCGCCGCCAGCATCGTTGACCTATCG
This sequence comes from Planctomycetota bacterium, assembly GCA_038746835.1. Classification (NCBI taxonomy): domain Bacteria; kingdom Pseudomonadati; phylum Planctomycetota; species Planctomycetota bacterium. Next base: position 11,831 of record JBCDKH010000040.1, read on the forward strand.
GCAGCTAGTGGTCGGGAATCACAAGATCGGCGACCATGAGCAGGTGATCGCTGGCGAGACTGTCGGATGCGAGGAGTCCGTGCCGGGCGAGTGTCGCATCGTCCAGGTCGGCCGTGTCCAGCACGAACGCCTGTTTCGCCGTGATGGAGCTCGCATGCGTGATCAGGTCCAGCCGTCCAGGCCAGAACGACTCCGTCGGGCTCAGGCCGCGCCAGGTCACGGCCGTGTCTTCGCCGAGCTGTGTCGGCAAGGTCTCGCTCAAGCGCAGCGGCGCGTCGGTGAGCATGTCCAGCGGCCTGCGTGAGCCGACTAGGTTGTAGTCGCCGGCCACGATGATCGGATGGTTCTCGGCGTGTAGTCGGAGTGCCTCGATGAGTGCAGTCACCTCGGCCACGCGCTGATCGTCCTCTGGACTCCCGGCAAAGCCACAGCACTTGAGGTGCACACTGACGACGAGCGGATCGCCTTTGCCGATGCCGTCGCCGTTCGCATCGATGATGGCCGCCGCGCCACGAACACCGCTGCCGAGCGAGATCGGTTGCATGTCGTTTCGGCTGGCGACCGCACAACCCAGGCCATCGGCGACGACGTTCCATCGACCCTCGAGACCGCGATCGAGGACGCGTTTGACGCTCCGCGCAGCCGCGGCCGTGTCTGGAACTTCGCCTTCGTCGCGGTCGGGTAAGTCCTCGCGTGCCACCGCCTCCTGCAATGCGATGACGTCCGCATCGACCGCGGCCAGCAATCGGCTGACCTGCCGACCACGCCCCGCGTCGGCGTGCCCGTCCCATAGGACGTTCATCACTGCCAGTCGCAGTCCGCCGTCTCGATCGAGCGAGGTCCCCGGCGCCTGGCCCACATGCTGCTCCGCCAACGTCACTTCCACCGGTTCTACGTCGTCGCTACCCGATACCGAAATCACCACGACGTCTCCCGGCGACGCCAGTCGGCCCAGATCGAACCGCAGTTCCTGTCGCGTCGCCGCGTAGGTCGGCAGCGCGTTGAACCGCAGGACCGCCCATGGCACGGCCACACCGTCCAGCGTCGCGGACCGTCCACGCAGGTCGATCGCCAGCACGCGCCCGTCCGGCAGGGAGAGCGAGATCACCAGTGTGCCCTCGTCCATCGGGCCAGACTGCAGGTTCAGCGGCTCGGTCAGCGTGAGGTCGAGGAACACGGTGGTGCCCTCGACGACGCCGGACACCCGCGTCACGTCGAAGGCCGCTCGCGCATCGCCCGCTGGGTCCTCCAAAGCGAACGCAGGTTCCACCGCTCGCCAGTCGTCGAAGCGGCCGTCAAGCGTGATGGTCGGCGAGGCAACGAGCAGCGAGGCGATGAGGCCGTACATGGCCGGAGGCTACGCGAAGTACCGACCGTGAAAGCCAAACGGCACCACATGCGGCGTAACGGCTCGCCCGATCTCCTGCAGGTCGACCGCATCAAGGACGAGCAGGAAGGACCGCGGCTCGGTGTCGGGTTGGTTTTCCAGCACGACACTCATGAGCACGCCGTCGTCCTCGCCGGTGGCATCGGTCGAGGGTTCTGCGACGAAGATCGGTTCGCCCGGGAAGCAGAAGGGCTCGTTCCAGGCAATCGTCTCGTGCGTCTCGTGGTCGTGTTTGACGATGCGGTCAAGGAATCCCGGGCCCTCCTTGGGTTCGGACAGGGCGTAGCTGTAGCGGTAGCGCTTGCCGCAGAGCGATTCGCGGACTCGAGGGAGCTCGAACGTGTTGTCGAAGAGCGTCTCCTCCTTCGCCTGCCCGCCATTGACGGGAAGCGTGTAGCGGACGAGTCGGCCGTTGTCGGAGTCGACGCCGGTGCGAAGGTTGGCAAGCAGCAGGTCGTTGGCGACGTTGAGTTTGTCGTACACGCAGATGTCGCACACGATCGTGCCGTCATCTGCCTCGTACGCGTTGACGTCATGGAATCCGAAGCATGTCGAGGCCTCACTGACGCCGACGACCTTGCCGGTTGCGCGTTCGATGATGTGGAATCGGACGGGCAAATCATTGTCGGGTGCGAAGCCGTTGAAGAAGCCGGCTTCGGTGTTGCGGACCATCAGCATCCGCAGGGCCGACGTGCGAAGGGGCCACTCGGGCAGGACGATGTAGTTCGACGTGACAGAGAAATCGTGGATGTAGCTCGGCCGGTCGGTTTCGATCTCGGCGATGACCCGTCGTTCACGCGAGCCTGGAGGCGTGCTGGTGAGGACGTAGCTGCTCACGCGTCCGAACCGCAGTCCGTAGCTGATGAGCTCGCCCGTGTCAGGGTCGAGATGCTGATGGGCTGTGCCCTGGTTGACGCCCTGATCGCCACCAAAGTCGAAGATTTCGACGCGTTCGAGCGTTGTCGGATCGAACGCGACAGCGGTTGGCGTTTCCGTGAAGGCGACTGGCTTGCCAGCGACGGGGTGAACGTGCACGCTCGTGTTGTCCGACGTGCCGCCGGCAAACGTGGCTTCCTCTTCACCAAAGAGCTTGCCTGAGGTGTCACGCGTGAAGCCGCCGATCTCGCGGAGCGTCGGGCTCTTCTCCGTGAACAAGGCGTGCGTCTGCGTTCTCAGGAAGTGGTTGCGATAGCTGACGCGCCCATTGTCGAACCCGAAACGGTGGAGCATGCCAAGGCCATCGAACCAGTGGGCGACGCGTGTCCGCCGATCGGGGGTTTCCCACGCCCCTGGTCCGTTGCGAAACAGGGTGCCTGACAGCCACTTGGGAATCCGCCCGACAACGGGCAAGTTGTCCACGGACGTCTCGTCCCAAAGCGACCGAAAGCCCGGTGCGTGAGGCGGTGTTTGATCCATTCGCAAAAGCTACGCGTCGCTACGTCCTCCGGGTCGCTGCTGACACCGAAACGCACCTTTCACACCGCCTGTGAAGAACGCGATTCCGGTGCGACACAGGGCCGCATTTGGTACCATCGCGCGATCGCCCGCGGAGGAACAACTGGAGGATTTCGGGCACAGGGCCCGGCGGGCGTTTCGACTTAACTCGCTCTCTAAGGAGGAGCCATGTCTGCAACTGCAACCAACGGTGTCTCGGCCGCCAACCGCATCAGCGAATACCTGCCCGACGACGCGTCATCGTTTCTCGACAAGCCCAAAAAGCTGTTCATCGGCGGGCAGTGGGTGGATTCGAACTCTGGCAAGACGTTCGACGTCTTCGATCCCGCACGCGACGAAGTGATCGCGAAGTGCCAGGCCGGCAATGCCGCTGACATCGACAAAGCCGTCCAGGCTGCGCGGAAGGCGTTCGGCGAAGACCAGCCCTGGCGCACCATGACCGCCAGCGAGCGGGCACGCATCGTTTACCGCATCGGTGACTTGATCGAGAAGCACGCCGACGAACTGGCCGCGCTTGAGACGCTCGACAACGGCAAGCCGTTGGCGGTTGCCAAGGCTGCCGACGTCGCGCTCGCTGCCGACATCTTCCGCTACATGGCCGGTTGGGCGACAAAGATCGAGGGCAACACGATCCCGATCAATGTCCCCTACGCGCCCAACGCCAAGTTCCACGCCTTCACCGTGCGCGAGCCTGTCGGCGTCGTCGGGCAGATCACACCGTGGAACTTCCCGCTGCTCATGGCCGCGTGGAAGCTCTCGCCCGTTCTGGCGTGTGGCTGCACGGTCATTTTGAAGCCTGCCGAGCAGACGCCGCTGTCGGCCTTGCGTCTCGGCGAGCTCATGCAGGAGGCTGGTCTGCCTGACGGCGTGGTCAACATCGTCACCGGCTTCGGCGAAGAGACCGGAGCGCCGCTCGCGGCGCATGACGGCGTTGACAAGATCGCCTTCACCGGTAGCACCGAAGTCGGCAAGATGATCGTCAAGGCCGCCGCGGGCAACCTGAAGAAGGTCACGCTCGAACTCGGCGGGAAGAATCCCAACATCATTCTCCCCGATGCCGATCATGAGCTGTCCATCGCCGGCGCGGCCGATGCGATCTTCTTCAACCAGGGCCAGGTTTGCTGTGCCGGCAGCCGACTCTTCGCGCACAAGAGCATCTTCGACAAGGTGCTCGAAGGCGTCGGCGAGAAGGCCAAGAACATCAAGCTCGGCAGCGGCTTCGATGCCGACACGCAGATGGGCCCGCTCGTCAGCCGTGAGCAGTTCGATCGCGTCACCGGCTACCTCGACTACGGCCGCGCGACCAACGCCCGCGCCGTCGCCGGCGGCGATAAGTGCGAAGGCATGAAGGGGTATTTCGTCCAGCCGACGGTCTTGGCCGACGTCGACGACTCGTCGCGTCTGGTGACGGAGGAAATCTTCGGCCCGGTCGTCGTCGCGACGCCGTACGAAGACGAGGCTGACCTGATTCGTCGCGCCAACACGACCGACTTCGGCCTGGCAGCAGGCGTGTGGACGAACGACGTCCGCAAGGCCCACCGCGTCGCCGGTGCGATCCGTGCCGGCACGGTCTGGGTCAACTGCTTCAACATCTTCGACGCGGGCCTGCCGTTCGGCGGGTACAAGCAATCCGGCTGGGGCCGCGAGATGGGCCACGAGGTGTTGGAGAACTACCTCGAGACCAAGAGCATCTGCATGTCGCTCTAATCGACCGCGTTTCGAATGATCAGCAGCCCGTGCAATTGCACGGGCTGCTTTGAGTTTGCAACCGAAACACAGCTACGACTCCGCCAGCGCTTTCAGGTTCGCCGCCGCTGTTCGGGTCTGGCCTTTGAGGCCGAGTTTGATCAGAGGCGACAGCAACTTGCCGAAGAAGGCCTTGGGCGTGATCTCGATGACGTGGTGCGTGATGCAGCCGTCGCCGGACGGCTCGACACGGAGGTCGGTGAGGACGTCGAAGGCCTTGTCGGTGTACTTGGCGATCAGCTTGCTCGGCTCTTCGCGTTCGAGGATCTGGCCGGTCATCTCCTGCTGCTTGCCGCCTTGCTTGAAGACATAGTGCAACGTGTCGCCGGGCTGGTTCGACTCGTCGGCGCTGCGGGTCGTGTTGGTGAGGCTCACACACGGCGGAAGCCACTCGGCCGTGCGGGAGAGATCGTCTATCAACGCGAACGTCGTCTCTTGCGACGCGGTGCTCGGCTCGGCGTGTTCGAAGCGGATCGGCATGGCTATCGACATCTTGCCCAAGCAACTGCAGCGTTACAAGCGACGCCCGCGCCGCAGCCCGACGAGCCCGAACCCTGCGATCAGCGCGAGGCTCGCCGACGGCTCGGGCACGACGCCCAGGCTCGCGAGCCACGGCGTGGCGACGGCATCGAACGAGGCCAGGCTTCCGCCGAAGTTGGCTCGCAGAATCCCGAAGTCCGCCAGATCGACCTGGCGATCAGCGTTGAAGTCGCCGTCTTGCCAGAAGCGGTCATCGACGCCGAAGTTCGCCCGAAGCACGCCGAAGTCGGCCAGGTCGACACGCCCGTCCAGGTTCGCATCGCCGAGCGCGATGAGCGTCGTGTCGTCGACGGAGTCGAACAGGTAGCTCCACGCAGGCAGGTAGGTCGGCGTGCCGTCGGACTCGAATGGCATGAACTGGTCGATCACGTTCGCGCTGTGGTAGTTCGCGTCAGGCCCGAGGTCGGCCAGCGAGATCAGCATGTGGCTGGTTAGCTCGTCTTCGGTCTTGCCGTCGACGTTCTGAATCGGGCCGAAGTCTTCGAGCCCGAGCGTCCGCTGATTGCCGAGGAAGCCAGTGATGTTCGGGTCGTCGATGTGCGTGAAGCCGAACAGCCGGTCGGCCGAGGTCGCCGCCGGATCGAAGAGCCACGGAGCCTGGCCGAAGTCGCGAACGAAGTCGCCCGGCCCGCCGAACATCAAGCCGCCCGCCAGCGGGAACTGCTTCGACAGGTACGCGGCATGCCCGGCCCCGTGCGAGTGCCCGCCGACCACGACCCGGCCCCACTCGACGCCGCCCGAACTCGACAGGAATCGGTCCCAACCCTCGTCCGGATGCGCCGTGTGCTGATCCTGCAGCACACGAACGAGCCGATTGACCACGCCGTTCGCCTCGTCGACCTGGACGGGCGAGTCAGGTCCGCCATCCTCGCCGAAGAGCCGCGTCCGCCGAATCGTCTCGGGAAGCTCTGGGTCGGTGTCGTTGAGCGTGAGCAGGTTGACGGGCGGATGGCTGTCGTAGACCAGCCCGATCGTCGGCATCCCCGTCGCCGCGGACGCCTCGGCCAGCAACTGATACTGCGTCGGCGACGCACCCGTCCCGGGCAGCCACAGGAACAGCCGATCACTCGCGGCAAGCGACGGATCGATCGCGATGACATGGTCGCGCGCGAAGCCGTCCGCGTTCGGGAGCACGACGTCGTTGATCGCCGGATCGGTCGTGGTCGGATCGACGAACCGGAGCGTCACCTCGGCCGACGCAACGGCGGCGGACGTTCCAACGGCCAGGACCCCAGCAAGTCGTGCGAGCGTCTCCATGCCCGCCCCAACGCCGACGCGAGCCCGAACATTCCACCCAATCGTGAAATCCGGAGGCGCCCGCTGACGAGGACACAGGCCACAGACCGCACAGTCCTCGTTCGGGACCACGCAAGCAGTTTGTCGCAACCGCCACACGCTTGCGATCGGTCGGCCTCTGTCGCACGATGATGGTCGATGAAGACGATCTGGAAGACGGCGGGTGCGGTGGTCTTGGTGTCGACAAGCGCGGCATGGGCTCAATCGACACCGACGACAACGCCGGTGCTGGGAACAGAGGCGAGCAACCCAATTTCCCAAGGGCTCGGCTGGTGGACGAGGCCGACGCTAAACAACGCTGGCGAGGTGGCCTTGGTCGCTGGCGGTGTGGGGACCGAGAGCCCATTTGGCATCTGGATCGTCGGAGCCGACGGCGTGCCGCGCAATGTCGTTGCGCGAGGTGATCTGCTTCCGGATGCCAGCGACACCTTCCTCGACTTCGGGGGCGTCGGCGTTTCACTGAACGATGCCGGCGACGTGGCGTTCTTCGGACAGTCATCCACCGATACCGTGACCGAAGTTGGCCTGTATGTTTACAAGAATGGTGTGGTAACCGAGATCGGCGACGCGGGTGATGAACTCAGCGATGGCAGGATCCTTTCGAGGTTTGAAATCGGTATTGGTTCAAATGGAGGACCACCGCCGCCGGCACTGATTCGTCCGACGATCAGTGACAACGGCCTGACTGCGGCGATGTACTACTCGCTAACCGGCACATTCGGACTCGGTGTCGTCGCAGGCGGAGGCGACATCGAACCAGTGACTGTCGCTTTCTCTCGCACACCGTCTCCGGCCGGTAGCGACTACGGCGGCTTCATCGGAGCGCCGCCTCCGCCTGTCGATGATCAAGAGCGAGTCGTCCTCTACAGCCAACTAGTCGACAACAGCCGAGGCATCTTTCGAGAGGGAGCGGAAGGCGGCCTCCCGGGTGAAGTGTTGATCCAGCAAGGTATGGAGGTCGCTGGCGAGCTTGTTTCCTTCGAGAGCTCGTTCGTCGGGCGTCCGACGGTCGCTCAGGCCAACGGACTTGTCTACGCCGTCGGTCGAGTCGGGATCGATGAGGTGCCGACAGTCCTTGTCAGTGACGGAGGCACGGTTTCAGCCGTCGCTTCGGCTGGCGATCCGCTGCTGAACCGGCCCGGAGACGTCCTCGATTCGATGGCGGTGCTCGACGCCAACAATGTTGGCCAGGCCGTCGTCGCCGAGCTTGCAGGCAGCTTTCTCAGTGGTGCAGTCCGTGTCGGTCCAGACGGCGCGATTCGAGTTTTCGAAGGCGGTGAGCCAGCGCCTGACGGAAACGGCACATTCGCCATTGGGGCGTTCGGGATTGATGAGCGGATAAGTGCGTCCATCAACGATGCTGGTCAGGTCGCGTTCACCGGCACGCTCCTCGACACGGCCGGCGGCGATGCTGACGATGTCGCGATCTACTTCTTCGATGACCGGCTCGGGCTGCTGACCGTCGCTCGCGAGGGAGACACGTTCAACGGAGACACGCTTACGTTCCTCTTGACTGAGACCGGCCAATTCGGAGGCGGCGACAACGGCGACGCTTTCAATGAGCACGGCCAAATTGCATTCCTGTACGCGACCGCTAGCAGCGGCGGCGTCGCCGTCTGGACGCCGCCTTCGATTGACGACGTTGTGCCCGGCGACGCCAACCTTGACGGCGTCGTCGACCTCGCGGACTTCGGCGTGCTCCGCGCCAACTTCGGCGAGACGTGGGCCTATCTCACCACCGCCGACTTCGACGGCGATCGCGACGTCGATCTGGCGGACTTCGGCATCCTCCGAGCCAACTTCGGCGGGTCGGCGAGCGATCTGGCAACGCTCGACGCCTGGGCCGCGACGGTGCCGGAGCCGACGGGGTTCAGTCTGGTCGGCCTTGTGAGTCTGGGTAGTTTGCGTCGGCGACGCGTTGCCTGAGCCGGGTTCAACGCGAAAAAATATGCGTCTCGGGCGATCCTGCTCCCGCCTCGGGGCGTCTCATGGGGCACACTTGTTGAAACGTGGGTCTGCTGCATCCCCAGCTGGCCAGATCACGAACGAGCATCCTCCGAATGTCCAGCTACAGCTCTGCCGCCGTTTTTGCCACGCTTGTCAGTGGCTCTTGTGCGATCACTGCCGCCGCCATCTCGATGGAAGGGCCGCACCACGTCCACCATCCGGGTTGCATCCACGACGAGCGCCCCGACGGCGGCAGTTCCGGTTCCACGGCCGACTTCATCCTGAATCAGACTTGGGGCCGAACCGCGACTGACGGCTCTGGCCTGCAGCGTGGCGATGCGATGACCATCACCTGGGGCTTCGTCCAGGAGGGCACCAACTGGATCGACGGCACCAGCGATCTGATCAACTTCCTCGACACGAACATCGGTGCCGGACCGGGCGGGAGCGACCTGACGCAGCGGCCGTGGTTCTCGAGCTTCGAGGACTCGTTCGAGCGGTGGGGCGAGCTGAGCGGTCTGAGCTACGTCTACGAGCCCAACGACGACGGCTCGAATCGTTCAAACTCACAGTTCAACGGCGTTCTCGGTGTCCGGGCGGACGTCCGCATCGGCGGCAGCTTCCGCGATGGCAATTCGGGCGTGCTCGCCAGCAACTTCTTCCCCACGTCCGGCGGCGACATGACGCTCGACACGGGCGACGTCAACTTTTACAGCAACGGCGCTGCCAACTTCCGTGGCCTCCGGAACGTCATCATGCACGAGCACGGGCATGGCCTCGGCATGAGCCACGTCGAGAGCAACGACGCCTCGTTCCTCATGGAGCCGTTCATCAACACGAGCTTTGACGGGCCGCAGCTGGACGACATCCGTTCCCTCCACCGTGGCTACGGCGATCGCCTCGAAGCCAACGGCGGCAATGACTCGCTCGCACTGGCGACGAGCCTCGGCAACGCGACCGACACGACCATCGGCATCGGTCTGGATGGCACGAACAACACTCGCGTCGAGCCGGACGATGTCGACTTCATCAGCCTCGACGGCTTCAGCGACGTCGACTTCTTCAGCTTCGATGTTGACTCGGCGGCGCTCGTCGACCTTTCGCTCACGCCGTTTGGTGGCACGTACTCTCAGGGCCCGCAGAACGGCTCGCAGTCGGTCGATGACAACTCGGACGACAACGACCTGACGCTCACCATCTTCGATTCGGACGGTGTCACCCAGCTCGCTCAGGTCAACGACTTCGCCGGCGGCTTCACCGAGTCGCTCAGCAACTTCGTCCTCGACGCGGCAGGCACGTACTACGCCCGGATCACCGGTGCTGTCGATGCGATGGTGTTCTACTCGCTGATCGTTGACGGCGACGGCGTGCTGCTTGGCGATGCGAACCGCGACGGCGTGGTCGACTTGGCCGACTTCGGCATCCTTCGGGCCAACTTCGGCCTGACCGGCGGCTTCGGCGACGCCAACTTCAACAATGACGGCGTCGTTGACCTGACCGACTTCGGCATTCTGAGGTCGAACTTCGGAAACAGCTCGGCTTCGGACCTTGCGATCCTGGATGCCTGGGTCGCCACGATTCCAGAGCCCACGACGGGCCTGTTCGCTCTGGCGAGCGTTGGACTGCTCGCCGGTCGCCGTCGAAGCGCGTGAGGGAGATGCACGCGTGGGACACCGAAGCCGGCCCGCAACACGGGCCGGCTTCGTTTGCGGATTTCAGGCGACGAAAGCCAGGCCAGACGTTAGACTTTGCACAGTCGGGCGGCCGTCGTCCGATGCAGCCTTCGAGCACCTGGTGTTTCTTGCGAAACGCCTGTCCCTGACGGGACCACCGTCGCCGGCCGACGAATGACTCTGAGCCACGGCCCCCGGCGGACTTCACCTGATCCGATCGAGACCCCCTGAATGAGAAGCCGCAGACCGAGGAACCACAACGCCCGCGAAGACGCGTTCTTTCGCCACAACAGACAAATCCGCATCAGCCCGATCCGGCTGATCGATGCCGACGGGGAGATGCAAGGCGTCGTCCCGACCGACCAGGCCCTTCGCATGGCGCAAGACGCCGGC
>JBCDKH010000041.1 GCA_038746835.1 Planctomycetota bacterium
AGAACTCGAGCCGGCCTTCCTGCAGGATCGCGACGTCGGCATTGCGTGTGCCTTGCTCGAAGAGGATCTCGCCCACGTCGAGCTTGCGACACTTGGCGAATCGCGAGATCTCCTCGATCTGCCGATCGGACAGGACCGGCTGGAGAACGTCGTTGTCTTCAATCGAGTAGGCCTGCGACCGATCAGCCGAGAGTGGGTCGAGTTGCCGACTCAGCCGTCCGGCCACCGGTTTCTCGGCGACGCCGTTGGTTGTGCCCATGTCGAATGCTACGACGCTCGTCGAAGGACGCCTGCCGCCACGGCTTCAGTCGCCTCGGGCCAAAGCCCGATAACCAGAGTGTGAGGCTGCTTTCTGCGCTCGTCGTGCTGATTCTGGCGTCGGCCGTCCGTGCGGACTGGTACGTCGACGAGGCCGCGGAGGAGGAAGGGACGACGTCGCAGCGGATTCTGCACGTCTTCGACTTCGAGGAGCGCGACGACGGGAACTTCGAAGACCTGCCGATGTACTTCAGCCGCGTTGACGGCATCGGCATGCCGCACTGGGTCGGCGGGCGTCTGAGTCGCACGCACGCGCGGTCGGGCAGCCACAGCTTCCAGCTCAAGCTCGACGGCGGGAGCGCCTCGTATCGGCTAGCGACGCACGTTCTGCCGGCGGTGCCGGGTGCGCACTATCGACTCGACGGCTTTGCCAAGACAACGCCGCTGCAGTTTGCCCGTGCCCGACTGACGGCGTTCATCACCGACGATGCCGGACGCACACTGCCCGGAAGCGTGCGACACAGCCGGCCTTTCGTCAGCGATTCCTTCACGGCCGACGATTGGTCGCCGGTGAGTGTCGAGACGCACACCGACGACCCGGCCGCGGCGTGGATCGTCATCGAGGTCGGCCTGCTCCAACCCAACGCGGGCGGCGTCGATGCCGAGACGCCCGAAGCCAGCGACGACTTGCTGCGGTTTCGCCAAGACGTGGACGGCATTGCGTGGTTCGACGATCTGGTTGTGAGCCGGATTCCGCAGCTGCACGTCAGCCGCGAAAATCCGTCGGGAGTCTGGTTCGAGGGCGACACCATCGGCTTCCGCGCAGCCGCACTCGATCCATCGGCTGACGATCTGCTCGCGGCGGCGGCGATTCGCGACGCGACTGGCGCTGTCGTTTGGCGCGACTTCGGCACAAGCACCGAACGCGCTCGGTCCGAGGGCATTCACGAGATCGACTTCGACTTCGAGATCGATCCGCTGCCGCCGGGCTGGTATTCGGCGGAGATCGTCGTGGCAGGCCGGAGCGATTTGCTTCGCGACGTGCCCGTGGCAGCGGCGCGGCGAACGTCGTCGTTTGTCGTGTTGGCTGACCTGCCGGCACTGGTCCGGCCGGACCAGCGGTTTGCGATTGACGCGACACACGTCAGCACCGACGACTGGCCTGCGCTGGCGGAGCTGCTTCGGCCTTTGGGTGCCGGGCGTGCGGAGCTGGCACTGTGGGGCGGACCCGCTGCCAACGACGTCGGGCTGGCCGTCGACAAGCTGGACATCGTCGCCGAGGGACTTCGCCGCGAAGGCGTTGCCGTGACCGGCGTGTTCGGCGGACCGACGCCGGCGCTGGAGTCGCTCGTCGGCGGTGCGGGTTGGTCGCGCCTTGCCGATGCGTTGGAACAGTCCGACTCGCCGGCACAGGCCGGCTGGCGATCGGCGCTCGGGTCGGTGGTCAGTCGTCACGCGCACAAGATCGATCGATGGCAGATCGGCACGGTGGGTGATGCCGACGCGTTCGCCAGCGATCCGAAGCTGCGTCGGCTGTACGGCCGATTCGCGTCGGTAATCGGCTCGCTCGTGTCGACGCCCGCCTTTGCGATTCCGTGGCCGACGCGGCAAACGATCGACGTCGAGCCCCAGCCGGAGCTGGTGCTGCTCGACGTCGCCGCCGATGTGCCGCCGTCGCAGATTCCGCTGTACGTCGCCGATGCGGCGACGACGCTCGACGCCGAGATCGCCGTCCGACTCGCCGCCGGATCCGTCGACGACTACGGCCGGCTTGAAGCCCTGGCCGACCTGGTGCGTCGCGTGACGCTGACGCTGGCCAGCGGTGCCGGGCGACTGACGCTGCCGTTGCCGGTCGACTCGATCGACGCTTCGGGCAATCAGACGATGGGCCCGGAGCCGAGCGAGGCGTACGTCGTTCTGCGGACGCTGATGTCGAGCCTCTCGGGCAAGCGCTATCAGGGACGCGTTCCAGCGGGCGACGTGAACCAGCGGGTCGAGGCGTTCCTCTTCGCCGATCCGTCGTCGGCCGACAGTCGCGGCACGCTGGTCATCTGGACCGACGCGGAGCTGTCCGACGGCGTCGAGGGCCGCGTGACGCTCGAGATGAACCTCGGCCCGGGTGCCGAACAGGTCGACCTCTGGGGCAACCGTCGCCCGCTGCGTCAGACCGCAACCGGCCAGCGCGACGGCCGGGCGGATGTGATCGTTGGGCGACTGCCGAGCTTCATCGTCGGCGTGGATGCGCCGCTGACCCGCATTCGCCAGACGGTGCGACTCGACAATCCACTCATCGAGAGCAGCTTCCGGCCACATCCGCGAGCGCTCATCATGACCAACACGTTTCCGCGGCCGATCTCGGGGACAATCCATTTGCAGGAGCCGGAAGGGTGGGAGGCAGAGCTCACCAGCCGCGTCTTTAGCTTGAACCCGGGCGAGACGATGGTCCGGCCGGTCACGCTGCGGATCCCATACAACAGCGACGCCGGCCGACATCGCCTGACCGCGTCCATCCAGCTCCGCACCGGCGGCGGTGGTGGCGGGACAACGGGCACGGGCTTTAACGATCGCGAAGAGGTCGCGCCGACCGACGTCGTCGAGTTCGACGTGCCGATCGAGGTCCGACTGGGCCTCGCCGACATCGGCCTGCGGACGCTGAGCCGACGCGAAGGCAGCGACCTGGTCGTCGAACAGACGATCACCAACTACGGCGTGGTTCCGATCGACTACGAGGCGTTCATCCTCGTTCCGGGGCGGGCGCGTCAGGAGCGACTCGTCACCAACCTCGGTGCCGGGCGAGAAACGACGCGCATCTACCGGTTCCCGGGTGCGGGCGACCTGCCGTCGGGCTCGTCGATTTTGAGCGGGCTCCGCGAACTCGAAGGCACGCGCATCCTGAACGATCGCGTCGAGCTGTGACGCTGCGTCTCGTACGCACGATGAGATGAATCAGCGCCTGCTTCCGACTTGTCGGTTGAGCATCGACCGCATTGTGACGCCGAGGGTTAAGCGAAGCGATGCCCCGGACGCGTCGGTTGAGAGACCTTTCCCGGGCACCGCTCCGGGGCATCGCTTCGCTCAACCCTCGGCGTCGTCGTGCTACACAAGCGCACACGCAACTCAGCATCCGTACTAGCCCACGCTGTTCGCGACTGCCAGGGCTTCGTCGCGTGTCGTGATGCGGCCTTCGAGCTGGGCGTCGTAGGCCGCGGTCAGGGCGCGGGCGATGTGCGGACCGGGTTGCCAGCCGGCGGTGAGCAGGTCGTCACCGCTAATCAGTGGTGCGGGCAGGATGTCGGGCAAGCGATCGCGAACCTGGCCAAGCTCGTCGAGTGTTGTCACGGCAGCCTCGCCAAGGTTGCGGTCGCGGGCGAGCGTTCGCAGCAGCGGCAAAGCGGACTCGACGTGGGGCGAGCCGAGGAAACGTCGCGTCGTCGCCAGCCCCGCGACACTGCCGTGCGTCGCTGGCTCCAGCACGGGCCAGAGCGACAGGGCGGCGCGGACGGCGTCGGTTTCGGCGTTGCTGAGGCGAAGCGACCGACGGCCCGCGTCCGCCAGCGACTGCGCCGCCTCGGGCCGAACCGCCTCCGTCGTCGGCACGCCCGCCTGATGAGCCAGGTCGAGCAACGTCGCCGCGATTGCCGACGCGAATGGCACGTCGTCCGATACCTCGGCCATTGCACGCGTGAACGGGCGACTGCGGTTGGGCGCGTCATTCGGAATCGGCATGTCGCGGAAGATCGGGCCGATCAGACCCGACTGCCACAGCAGCTCCCACGCCTGGCCGCGGCTCGGGACGACGAGCATGCGCCGCAACTCGTCGCCGACACGTTCGGCCGCGATGCCGGTGATGCGGAAGGCATTGTCGCAGAGGCTGCGCCACGTCGCCGGGTGGATCGTCAGGTCGAACCGGGCCGCAAACCGCACGGCTCGGAGGAGCCGCAGGTAGTCCTCGCCGAATCGTCGCTCGGGGTCGCCGATGCAGCGGAGGACTTTCGCCTTGAGGTCGCGCCTGCCGCCGACGTGGTCGATGACGCCATCGTCGTCGGGGTCGTCGTCGCGGGCGAAGGGATCGCGAAAGAGGCCGTTGATGGTGAAGTCGCGTCGTTCGGCGTCTTCCTTGGCGTTGGTGAACCGCACGCCGTCCGGCCGTCGGCCGTCGGAGTAGGAGCCGTCGGCGCGGAACGTGGCGACCTCGATCTGGCTGCGATTTTGCCGGACGAGCATGACGCCGAACGCCGCCCCGACGGCCTGCGTCAGATGGCGGCCGAAGACTTCGCGGACGCGATCGGGCACGGCGTCGGTTGCGACGTCGAAGTCCTTGGGCTCCAGGCCCATCAGCTCGTCTCGAACGCAGCCGCCGGCGAGCAGCGCGACGTGGCCGGCGTCGCGGAGTCGACGGATGACGAGCAGGGCGTCCTCTCGCAGCGTGATCGCACTCATGACGTGCCCGGACTCGTCAGGGGTTGGCTCACGGCGGGCATGACGACATGATAACGCCCACCATGCCACGACCCGTCACCCTCTTCACCGGCCAGTGGGCCGATCTTCCGTTCGAGACCCTCTGCGAAAAGGCCAAAGGCTTCGGCTACGACGGCCTGGAGCTCGCCTGCTGGGGCGACCACTTCGAGGTCGACAAGGCCCTGTCCGACGACGGCTATGTCCAAAGTCGCTGGGACATCCTGCAGAAGCACGGCCTGTCCAGCTACGCCGTCAGCGCCCACCTCGTCGGGCAGGCGGTGTGTGACCTGATCGACGAGCGACACCAGGCGATCCTGCCGCCGGAGATCTACGGCGATGGCGAGGCGGAGGGCGTGCGTCAACGCGCGGCCGAGCGGATGAAGGAGACCGCCAAGGCCGCGAAGCTGTTCCTCGACAAGCGGCCGGACGACTCGCCGATCACGCCCGTGGTCAACGGGTTCACGGGCAGCTCCATCTGGCACAGCACGTACGCGTTTCCGCCGACGACGCAGGCGTATTGGCAGAAGGGATTCGACGACTTCGCGAACCGCTGGAAGCCGATACTGGACTTGTTCGACGAGCAGGGCGTGAACTTTGCGCTGGAGGTCCACCCGACGGAGATCGCCTTCGACATCGCGACTGCCGAGCGTGCGATCGAGGCTGTGGGCGGGCACAAGCGGTTCGGGTTCAACTACGACCCGTCACACCTCGGCTATCAGGGCGTCGACTACGTCAAGTTCGTCCGCACCTTCGGCGACCGGCTCTACCACGCCCACATGAAGGACGCCTGGTGGGGCCACGGCGACGGCACCGTCGGCGTCTTCGGCGGGCACACGGACTTCGCCGACCCGCGTCGCTATTGGGACTTCCGCAGCGTGGGGCGAGGCGATGTGAACTTCGAGGAGATCATCGTCGCGCTCAACGACGTCGGGTATCAGGGACCGCTTTCCGTCGAGTGGGAGGACAGTCGGATGGATCGCGAGCACGGCGCAACGGAGTCTGCTGCGTTCGTCAAACAGCTCGACTTCAAACGGAGTGACATCGCGTTCGATGCGCAGTTTGATCGGTGATCGATCACCAGACCGGACCCATCAGACCAGGTGTGACGCTTCGCTCTACACACTGCTTCTGAAGCACCGTGCAGAGCGCAGCGTCGCACGTGGTCTGGTGGTACAACGAAGTGGTGTCTCAGGAGCCCGATGACTTCGACCCGAGCTTCACACGCTGGCTCCACGTGACGCTGACCACGCGTAACTCGTGGCTCCACGGAGACCATCGTGGCTTTCGCGACAAGGGCCACAAGCTTCATTCGAGCGGGGACTATCGGAATCGACCTCCTCTCGGAGAGCACGCGTCGGTCCACGCGTTCTATCGGAGCCGGTCGGACGGGGTTTCGCCACGCTTCGACAAGGACACGCGGATCAAGGTCTGCGACGTAGTCGTCGATAAACTCGTCGAGCAGCGACAGCAACCGGTCGTCGTCGCAGTCGTGTCGAACCACCTGCACTTCCTCGCGAGGTTTCCGGATGATCGACGTGCGACCAACAGGCTGATCGGTCAGGTCAAACGACGTGTCACGCGTCGACTCGACGGAAGCGAAAGTCCGACGTTTTCGCAAGGTGCGGGAATCGAGGTCATCAACGACCGGTCACATCAGGAAGCGACGTTTCGCTATGTCCGGGACAAGCAGGGTTCGGATGCTGCGGTGTGGGTGCACGGGATGAGCCGACCCGGTGCGACGCTGCGCTCTGCACTCGGCTTCGATACAAGAAGAAGCACCGGACGCCCTGGGGCGTCCGGTGCTTCTGGATGAGTTGCGATCTGCGATCGATCAGCGTCGACGACGCAGTCCGACCAGACCTGCGATCGCGAGAACACCTGCGGTCGCGGGCTCGGGGATCGCGATGATGCGTCCGTCGGCAAACGCGTCGTAGCGGGCGTCGCTGGCGAGGTCGAAGGTATTGTCGCCCATGGCCAGCGCTTCGATGTACGCCTGGAGACCCTGCTGGTCGGAGATGCCGACGCGGGTGAAGGTGTAGTCCTGCGACAGGTAGCTGAACGCGCCGCTGTTGAAGATCTGGTCGCCGCCGTTGGCGAGGAAGTCGGCGGTGGCGATGTCGAAGGTTTCGGTGCTGACGACGACGCCGTCCTGGACGACGACTGTGCCGTTGACGATCAGGCTGACGATGCGGGCACCGTCTTCGCGAAGGACACCGTCGCCGTCGACATCGAGGTCGTCGACCTCCAGCGGCTGGGCCGTGATGTCGTAGACAACCTCGACGCCCTCGCTGACGTGCAGGAATCGCCCCGTCCCGTCACCGCCGAAACGGTCCGCCTCGACGCCGGGACCCGGGTCGGTGTCGACTGTGCGGCTGTACGCGTTCTCGAAGATCAGCTTCAGGTCATCGGCTGTGACGCCCTCGACGATCGAGACGATGTTGCCGAACGGCGAGACGTCGAACGTCGTGGCCAGCGAAACATCGAACGGCCCGACGCCCGTCGGCGTGCCGATGTCGTCGCGAATGCCGCCGCCGTTGACGACGGCCAGGTCCGGAACGGGCAGGTTGAAGCTGCCGACGTTGGCCTCGGCAGCAGCGAAGTACGCGTCGGCGACGAGGTTGCCCAGGCCCGCCTCCTCGGCGCGAATGACGTCGCGATCACCGTTGCCCGCCAGGAACTGGCTCGACGTCGCGATGACCGTCGACTCCAAACCAGCGACGAAGCTGTCGACCGGGTTGACGACGCTCGCGAGCAGCCCGGCATCGGCGACGGCGGTGCCGTCGTTGATCTGCGGGTTGCTGGAGGCGTCGACGCCGAGGAGGTCACCGTTGGCGTCGAAGTCGAGCGTGACCCGGCCGAGGTAGCCGTAGTTCGGACCACCCGCGACGACGGGCACCATGTTGCCGCCGGCGTCCATGGCGGTCAGGTTCGGATATGCCGACTGGTCGACCGAGTCTCCGCCGAGCAGGCCGGTGTCGGCGACGCTGATCGGGGCCGTCGGCCCGTAGACGGTGGTCGGCGACGGTGCGCCGAGGTTCGCCAGGATCTCGTCGCCGCCGCCGGCGATCACGAGGTCAATACCCGCATTGAGCTGCGGCAAGAGTGCAAGGTCGGTGCCGATGCCCTGAAGGTGGCTGACGAGGACGATGTTGTCGACGTTCTGAGCCTGCAGCGCCGCGATCTCGGCGTTGACGGCGGCGGCGACGGGATTGACCTGCACGCCGCCCGTGCTGGTGATGAACGGCAGGTTCTCCGTCGACGCGCCGATGATGCCGACGCTCTTGTTGCCCGCCGCCGTGGCGACGTTGACGATCGTGCTCGCGCCGATGTCGGATCGGCCGGCCAGTGCGGTTTCGCCCGAGAAGTCGAGGTTGGCCGAGAGGTACGGGACGGTCGTCGCGTCGAGGAAGTTGGCGAACGTCTTTGGACCCGCGTCGAACTCGTGGTTGCCGATGGCGGCCGCGTCGTAGCCGATGGCGTTGAGAGCGAGTGCGTCGTAGAAGACGCCGTCGTTGACGCTGGCCTGGAACTCGGGGCTCGGGATGATGCTGTCGCCCGCGTAGAGCGTCACCACGCCGTGCCCGACGCCCTGGTAGAAGCTGCGTGTCTCGTCGACGATGGTCTTGAACTGGGCGACGTTGCCGCGGTTGGCATCGCCCAGGACGGAGGACTCGCCGTCGTTGTTGTGCAGGACGGTGAGGCTGTACTGGGCGGAAGCGCTGGCGGTCAGGCCTGCGACGGCAAGGGCCGCAGCGGCGGCGAGCTTGGAGCGACTGTGCATGGGTGGATTCTCCCGGTGATTGATTCGAAACCGGGCCGAACGACGGCCCGGGTGCGGGAGTATCCAGACGGCCCCGTTCAGAACGCGTGGGGCCGCCGTTAGGCGTGGGTGAAGTTTCGGCTAAGGCGTGTCGAAGAAGCCCGGTCCGTCATCCCGAGCGCAGCCGAGGGACCTCGCATGCGGTCCGTGACGCGGGTCAGACGAGGTCCTTCGACTCGCTCTGCTCGCTCAGGATGACGGAGCACAGGCGCTCTCGTCGTGCTGAAGTACGACCTACGACCGGATGTCCTTGAGCACCTTCCGCGCGGGCAGCGCCCAGAGGACGCAGACGATGCCCGAGCCGACGAGGAAGCGGATGCCGTCGGACTCGAACAGCGTTGTCGTCAGGGCGAACGTGCCGAAGCCGCTGACGGCGGCGAGCAGAGCGAAGCCTGCGTCCATTCGGAAGGGCGACACCGCAACGGGCAGGCGAGCCGAGCCGACGAGGCTCGCGCCGTAGCGGCCGACGTCGGCAATTGCGATTGCGACGGCCGCGCCGACCAGGCCGTAGCCCAGCGGACCGGCCGCGAGCGGGACGCCGATGAAGAGCAGCACGACCTTCGCACCCGTACTGAATGCCGTCCATCTCGGCTGGCCCTGGGCGAGCATCGCCGAGCCGTTGGCGGCCTCGAGCAAGTGGAACCACCCCGCGATCGCCAGCCACTGCACGATCATCCCGGCCTCGGCGTAGTCGGCCGGGTACGCCACGCGCACCAGCGCCGGGCCGGCGGCGAACATGCCCGCCGCTGCGAAACCGCCGAGCGTCAGGACGATCCGTCGGACACGCATGAACGCGTTCGTGAACGACTCGCGCGATTCGGGCGAGGGCGACGCCGGATCGATCCCCGCGGCCACGCGCGACAGCGCCGGGAACACCACCCGCTGGCTCAGCGAGAGCAGCGCGATCGTCGGCAGCGTCGCCAGCATCAACGCGATCTGGTAGACGCCGACGTCATCTAGCGTCACCAGCTTCGGCAGCACCAGCCGGTCCAGGCTGCTCGCGCCGAACGTCAGCGCGGTCGAGATGAAGATCCAACGCCCGAAGCCGAAGAGCTGGCGTGCGGCCTCCTTGTCCCAGCCGAAGCGGTCGAAGCGATCCCGCATCAGGAAATGCGTGACGATTGCATCGAAGAAGGTGCCGACGATCACCGGAGCGATCAGGGCGTAGACGCTTGGGAACTTCCACGCCCAGACCAGCATGACGACCGCCGAGACGGCCGCCCGGCCGACTTCGAGCAGGGTCAGCGTGCGGATCTGCATGTGCCGCTGCAGCCGGAAGTAGCTAGTCGATCGGAAGCCGTCGATGAGGCCGGTGCTGGCGACGAGCGGGATCAGGTAGACCAGTCGCGGCTCGCCGTAGAAGAGGCTCAGCGGGTAGCCCAGCGCGCAACCGCCGAGGAACAGCAGCACGCCGCGACCGGCCTGGATGGTGAAGGCCGTGCGGAGGAACCGCTCGTCCTCGCCGCGCTTGTTCTGGATGAGGGCGGGCCCGATGCCGACGTCGCTGAACAGGTTCAGGCCAGCGAGGACGACGTTGAGCAGGGCGGCCAGGCCGAAGTCTTCGGGGACGAGCAGCCGTGCGACGATGAGGTTGATGACGAACCGCTGGACGTTGAGCAGCAGGTAGCTGCCGATGGTCCAGGCGCCACCCGAGACGGCCTGTTTGCGGAGGTCGGTCGACCGATGCTGCTCCTCGCGCTCGGCGGCGACGTCATCGGGAGACTCGTAGGCGAGCGTCGGCACAAGGAGACCCGTCGCGTGTTGCCACGCGTCGACCGTTGTATCGGCAAGATGCTGCGACCGCTGCGGCAAGGCCGGCGGGAAATGGGTCGTCGGCTCGCAGGGCGCGGTCGCAGGACGGGCGTGTTGGCGTTGCGTTGACCCTCACCCTGCCGCGGCTAGAGTCGCGGCCACTCTGGCGGCCACGTCCGACGGAGCGGACCTAGCTTCCGTAGCTCAGTGGCAGAGCGCGTCCTTGGTAAGGACGAGGTCGAGGGTTCAAATCCCTCCGGAAGCTTTGGACGGTCTGTGCCGATCGCGACTGGCTGAAATGCCTACGCGACGATCGGCCGTGGCCGGCCTACTGTAGCGGCCCGCTGGTGCCGGCACGGCTGTGTCCGCACCACCCGCCCGGCTCGTCGCCGGCCGGGATCGCGGGACCGTGACAGACGGTCATCCCGACCGTAAACGCTTAACGAGATTCAAGTTCCGCCGATCAATCGGCATCCACGACCTTTTGGAGGTTCCCGGCCATGGCCAAGGGAGTTTTCGAGCGCAACAAGCCTCACGTCAACGTCGGCACCATCGGTCACATCGACCATGGCAAGACCACCCTCACCGCGGCCCTGTCGGCCCGCAGCGGTGCCCGCTTCGGCACCACCGCTAAGGATTACAAGGACATCGCCAAGGGCGGCATCGATCGCGATGCCACCAAGACGGTGACCATCGCCGCCGCGCACGTCGAATACGAGTCGGCCGACCGGCACTACGCCCACGTCGACTGCCCCGGCCACGCCGACTACGTCAAGAACATGATCACCGGTGCCGCCCAGATGGACGGCGCGATCCTGGTGGTCTCCGCTGCCGACGGCCCGATGCCGCAGACCCGCGAGCACATCCTGCTCGCCCGTCAGGTCGGCGTGCCGAAGATCGTCGTTTTCCTCAACAAGGCCGATCTCGTCGACGACGAGGAGCTCCTGGAGCTGGTCGAGATGGAAGTCCGCGAGCTGCTCAGCAAATACGGCTTCGACGGCGACGAGGCTCCGATCGTCACCGGTTCGGCCCTGCCGGCCTTCAACAACCCGAGCGACGACGCTGCCTGTGAGGCTGTCGATAAGCTGGTTGCCACCCTCGACGAGTACATCCCCGTCCCTGAGCGGGAGATGGACAAGCCGTTCCTGATGCCCGTCGAAGACGTCTTCAGCATCAAGGGCCGCGGCACAGTCGCGACTGGCCGCATCGAGCGTGGCCAGATCAAGATGGGCGAGGAAATCGAGATCGTCGGCCTGGGCGACAGCCGCAAGACCACGGTCACCGGCATCGAGCAGTTCAACAAGACGATGGACGTCGGCATCGCCGGCGACAACGCGGGCCTGCTCCTGCGTGGCATCGAGAAGGACGACATCGAGCGTGGTCAGGTCCTGGCCAAGCCGGGCTCGATCACCCCGCACACCACCTTCGAGGGCGAGGTCTACGTCCTGACGAAGGAAGAGGGCGGCCGGCACACCCCGTTCTTCACGGGCTACAAGCCGCAGTTCTACTTCCGCACGACCGACGTCACCGGCCAGGCCGAGATTGTCGGTGCCGAGATGTGCATGCCGGGCGACAACGTCCAGATGAAGGTCACGCTCGGCAAGCCGATCGCCATGGAAGAAAAGCTCCGCTTCGCCGTCCGTGAAGGCGGCAAGACGGTCGGCTCGGGCGTCGTCACCAAGATCCTTGAGTAGGGTCGATTGATACGACTTCTTGTCTGACGCAAGACTCTGTCATGCGAGACGCAAGAACCTGCCGCCGGCGATCGGAAACGGTCGCCGGCGGCTTCGCCGGAGGGCACTCCGGCCGATTTGGTTGCCTTTCGGTCCCGGCACGGTCGCCGACCGCTAGAATGCGACCGCAGAACAGACGCCGCCGGGTCGCCGCCGGTACCCGATTCCGTCCACCCCGCACACCATGGCCAAAGAAGCACGCGAGTGGGTCTGGCTCCAATGCACGGAGACCAAGGACCTCAATTACCGCACCAACATCCGCGTCGCCGGCCAAAGCGAACAGCGGAACATGGAAATCAAGAAGTATTGCCCCCGACTGCGAAAGCACACGCTTCATAAAGTGAAGCGAAAGTGAGGTTGTTAGGGAACAGGTGTTAGGGACTAGTAGTTAGGTCAGCGCGGTCTGCTCTCCATCTGCCTTAGTCCCTGATCACTAGCGCCTAGCCCCTTCTCTTCCCCCTACGCCAGTAGCTCAATTGGCAGAGCAGCGGTCTCCAAAACCGCAGGTTGAAAGTTCGAGTCTTTCCTGGCGTGTTGACGTCGCCCGAAGAATCCGCCGCTGATGAGCAACGCTGACCTGGCCCCGAGCAAGAGCACCCCGCCCGCGAAAGCAGAGGGTGGCCTTCTGACGCCCTACAAGCGAGGTCAGGGGTTCTGGACGCGGCTGGGCACCGGGCTCGGAGCGGGTCTGGTGATCCTCTTCACGATCCGCTTCCTCTACCAGCGGCTGCCGTCGATCACGGGTCTCCCGCAGGGCGACTGGCGGTTGCTGGCGGCCTTGGCCGGCCTGGCTCTGGTGCTGGTCGTCGTCACCTGGCTGCTCATGAACCGGCCAAAGCACGCCGAGTTCCTCATTAACACCGATGGGGAGATGAAGAAGGTCAAGTGGTCGACTTGGCGCGAGCTCGTCGGCAACACGAAGGTCGTCATCGGCTTCATGTTCCTCGTGGCGGCGCTGCTGTTCAGCTACGACGTCGTCTTCAGCACGGCGATGTGGTGGATTGACGTGCTCAAGGTCGACCCGCCGTTCTTCTTCGGCGGCGAGTGACCTCCTTGCCGCCGCGGCCTTAGCCGGCCAGGCCGAATCGACTCTCGCCGGAACCCCGCGATTCACCCGCGTACCTTTTCCCCATGGACACGCCCGCCGTCGCCGACAACGCAGCTCCCGATCAGCCGCTGAACCCAAACATGCGGCTCTTCACGCTTCGCGTCGCCTCCAACAAGGAGGACCGCGTCCGCGATGCCATCGTCCGCAAGACCCGCATCGAGGGCCTGGAGCACAAGGTCGGCCGGGTGCTCGTGCCCGTGAAGAAGGTCATGCAGGTCAAGAACGGTCAGCGGCACTTCGTCGACCAGAAGCTCTACCCCGGCTACGTGTTCATCGAGATCGAGCCCGACGAGCACGGGCGCATCCCGCAGGACGTTTGGTTCACGGCCAAGGAAACCGAGGGTGTCGGCGACTTCATCCAGGCCAGCGGCAAGCCCCACCCGATGGGCAAAGACGAGGCCGCCCGGATGATCGGCGAGAGCGAGAAGAAGGACGAGCCCGAGCTCAAGACCGACTACCAGAAGGGTGACAAGATCAAGGTCATCGTCGGTGCGTTCGAGGGCTTCGAGGGCGACGTTGACGAGGTCCTGGCCGACAAGGGCCAGGTGCGGATCATCACCATGATCTTCGGCCGCCCGACGCCGCTGGAGGTGGCGTACGAGGAGATCGAGAAGTTGTAACTTGTTGACTGGTGACTTGTTACTTGGGTGAAGGCGACCTTCTGTCTCTGGCCCCAGTTCACGAGACACCAGTTCACGAGCCTCGACCCCATGTCCCGCTTCGCCGCCTACACCTCGTCGCCGGAGGGGTTTCGCGTCGCGCGCGGGGACATGCTGACGGCCTTGACGGGGCTGCCGGCGTGGGGGCGTGCGATCGTGTTGCTGCTGGCGATTCCGGGAATCGTGCTCATCGCGTTGTCGCTGGTGGCGTTGGCGGCTAGTGTCGCGGCCCTGCTGATTCTGACGGTGCCGGCCTATTCGCTTCTGCGACGCCTGCTCGGTCAGCCCAATCGCGGGCAACCCCAACCGGGCATGATGCCGAAGCCGCCGGCCCGGAAGGTCGAGGCGACGGTCGTCCGGCCGACCCCTGACTAACGACCTGTTCTCCTAACGCACGCTCGCGATGGCCAAAGAAGTCATTAACCAGTTCAAGCTCATCGCCCCCGGCGGCACCGCCACCCCGGCCCCGCCGATCGGTCCGGCGCTTGGCCAGTATGGCGTGAACCCGGGTCAGTTCATCACCCAGTTCAATGCCGCCACTCAGGACAAGAAGGGCGAGCAGGTCGCGGTGCTGATCACCACGTACAAGGACCGCTCGTTCACCTTCGAGATCAAGTCCGGCCCGGCCAGCGGCCTGATCATGAAAGCCGCCAAAATCAAGGCCGGCTCTGGAACGGCAGGCAAGAGCACTGCCGGCTCGGTCACGATGGACCAGTGCCGCGAGATCGCCAAGGAGAAGCTCGAAGACCTCAACGCCTTCGACCTCGACGCCGCCGCCCGCCAAATCGCGGGGACGGCCCGCTCGATGGGCGTCGAAGTCACGGGCGACTAGGATCGGGGGCATGACGATCCAACGCATCAAGCAGCTGCACGAGCGTCGGCCATTCGTCCCGTTCACGATCGAAACGGCCGACGGAAAGTCAGTTGAGGTTCGACACCCCGAGTTCCTCGCTCAGACGCCCAACGGCCGGATCGTCATCTTCGTCGACGAGAACGACAACGTCGAGTTCATCGACCTGCTGCTCGTCACCAAGCTCACGACTGTTGCACCGATTCCAGAGGACGCACCACCGGGCAGCGGCCCGCGAGAGTCCCAGCCCGCCTGAGCATTTCAGGCTTCCGCACCACGGGAACGGCAATTCGCCGGACAGTGGCAGCTACCCCTAGCGACAACACCATGGCAAAGAATAGCAGCAAGAAGGCCCCCAAAGAGGGCAAGCGTTTCGAGGCGGCTCGCAGCAAAGCCCCGGACAAGCCGGTACCGCTTGACGCGGCGATCGCGCTGGTGAAGGGCTTCCCGGCCCCGAAGTTCGATCAGACCGTCGAGATGATCTTCTGGCTCGGCCTCGACACCACGCACGCCGATCAGCAGGTCCGCTCCAGCGTCTCCCTGCCGCACGGCATCGGCAAGAGCAAGCGGGTCGTCGCCTTCGTCGATCCCACCCGGGCTCAGGCGTGCCTCGAAGCGGGCGCGATGATGGCCGGCGGTGAGGAGATGATCAAGGAGATCGAGAACGCCAACTTCACCGACTTTGACACCGCCATCGCCACGCCGGACATGATGCGGTTCGTCGGCAAGCTCGGCAAGATGCTCGGCCCCAAGGGCCTGATGCCCGCTCCCAAGGCTGGCACCGTCACGCCGAACATCGAGGACGCGGTCAAGGAGTACGCGGCCGGTAAGCAGGAATTCCGCACCGACAAGGGTGCCAACGTCCACACCGTCATCGGCAAGGCCAGCTTCGACAGCGAGCAGCTCAAGGAGAACGCCCAGGCCATGCTCGACAAGATCAAGTCGGTCAAGCCCGAAGCCGCCAAGACGGTCTACCTGAAGAAGGTCACCCTCAAGGCCACGATGACGCCCGGCGTCGAGGTGGCGGTCTCCGATTAAGTCCCTGCCGGCGTGCGATCGGGCTGCCTAACCTGCCGGCCCGGCACCGCGTGCCGCAACCACGGATCATCCGATGAGCAAGCGAGTCAAGAAACTCATTGAGGGCGACTACCAGAACCGCTTCGGCCACGCCGAAGCCGTCGCCGTCATCAACCCGCGTGGCATCGACGCGATCAAGACGAACCAGCTTCGCCGAGCCTTGGCGGAGAAGGGCGTGAAGGTCACCGTCGTCAAGAACACGCTCGCCCGCCGCGTCGGCGGCGAGGTCGGCTTCGAGGGCATCGACGCCCTCCTCGACGGCCCAAGTGCCTTCGTCTACGGAGCCCCCGTCACCGAAGGCGAAGAAACCGCCATCAGCGGCGTCTGCCGGGCCCTTGTCGATCAGAAGAAGGCCAAGGAGTTCGAGGACCTCGAGTTCCGCGGCGTCTTCTTTGACGGAGCCGTCTACCACGGCGAGAAGGGCGTCGAGCAGATCAGCAAGCTGCCGACCCGCGAAGAGGCGATCAGCGACCTGGCCGGCTGCCTCATCGGTCCGGGTGCTTCGCTCGCCGGTGCCCTCATGGGCCCGGGTGCGGCGCTGGCCGGCATTCTGCAGACGATCGAGGACAAGGGCGGCGAGTAGGCGGCGATCAACGAACCACGAGCTGTTCGAAGGGACTGGCCCGAGTCGGGAGTAATTGGACGCACTGGGCGACCACCTCTTCCTTCGCAGCGAATCGACACGCTTGGCCCACGCACGGGCTGGAAAGCGACACCATGAGCGACACCGATACCGTCGAAGCTCCCGAACTGAGCGACGACCTAAAGACCTTTGCCGACAAGTTCGTCAGCCTCACGCTGAAGGAAGCCGTCGACGTCAAGAACTACCTCAAGGCCGTCCACGGCATCGAGCCCGCGGCGGGTGGCGGTGTCGTCATGGCCGCTGCCGGTGGCGACGCCGGTGGTGCCGCCGCCGAGGAAGAGAAGACCTCGTTCGACGTCATCCTCGAGAGCTTCGGCGATGCCAAGATGGCCGTCATCAAGGCGATCCGCCCGATCACGGGCCTCGGCCTCAAGGAAGCCAAGGAGCTCGTCGAAGGCGCTCCCAAGCCGATCAAGGAAGGCGTCGACAAGGACGAGGCCGAGAAGCTCAAGAAGGAGCTCGAAGAGGCCGGTGCCAAGATCACGCTCAAGTAAGCGGTTCTGGTCGAATCTTGCGATTCACGCAGCCTCCGGAGCTTCCCGGGGGCTGTTTTCGCTTCCAATCCGTCATCCCGAGCGCAGCCTAGGGACCTCGTCTACGCTTCGGTGATGCCGATCGGACGAGGTCCTTCGACTCGCTGCGCTCGCTCAGGATGACGGATGGGCGGATCGCCGAGCCCGAAATCGCTTCGATTCTCATCAAATCTTGACCACTCGCACAGGCGTGTCTAACCTGCTCACGCCGGCTTGACGAGCCTCGACACGACCCATCCCCTGTCTGCAGACCGCGACCAGCCCACTGCCCGGGCTTGAGCGGTCTACTTGCGTCGGCTCCTCACCACTGGTGACGAGCGGACGCGGGTTCTCCTGCCGACGGGCAGGCTGACCCTGCATCGACGCCTCGGCGGCTACGACGCCAGCCGCCGACGCCGTCCCTGGGAGAGACGACGTCGTACCACCCTCGTCCGCAAGCCGAGCCCGTCGCTACGGCAGCAACCGCTGCATCGAAGCGACTGCCCACCGTCCGCGGCCATCGCTGCCGACCGCAGCCCGCCGCCGTCGATTGACACTGCCCGACACGCCATGCCGAACGCCATCATTCAGCGCGAGCCCCGTTCCTTCGCCAAGCGGGGCGACGCGATCGAGGTCCCCGATCTCATCAAGGTTCAGATCGACGCTTACAAGCGTTTCCTCCAGCAGCACACGCCACCGAACGAGCGCGAGCCCGTCGGCCTGGAAGCGCTGCTCCGCGAGGTCTTCCCGATCGAGAGCTACGACGGCAACACCAAGCTCGACTACGTCAGCTACGCCCTCCAGGAGCCGCGATACACCATCGATGAGTGCCGGGCGCTGCGTCTGACCTACGGCATGCCGTTCCGCATCCGCGTCCGGCTGACCCGCAAGGACGTCGAAGAGGTTGTCGAGGACGACATCTTCGTCGGTGAGATCCCCGTCATGATCGGCGGCGGCGAGTTCATCGTGAACGGTGCCGAGCGCGTCATCGTCAACCAGCTCCACCGCTCGCCAGGCATCGACTTCCTCATCGAAGAGCAGGAGGGCGACCGCCCGCTGCATGGCTTCCGCGTGATTCCCGAGCGTGGCAGCTGGATCGAGTGCTCCGTCACCAAGAAGGACGCACTCGTCGTCCGCATCGACCAGTCGGCCAAGATTCCGGCGACGGCATTCGTTCGGGCGCTCGACGAGCGATTCGGCGAGGCCGGCGCGATCGTCCAGGAGTTCTACGACGTCGAGCACGTCAAGCCCAAGGACCTCAAGCCCGAGTACTACTCCGCCCAGACCATCGTCGACGCCGAGACCGGCGAGGAGACGCTCAAGGCCGGTGCCCAGATCGGCGACAAGCTCGAGACGCTACAGGCGAGCGACATCGAGAAGGTCGCTGTCGTCACGAAGGTGAGCGATCCGCTGATCCTCAACACGCTGGCCGAGGACATCGCCGACAGCCACGACGAGGCGATCATCAAGATCTACAGCCGGCTGCGCCCCGGCAACCCGCCGCAGCTGGAGAAGGCCCGCACGCTCTTCAAGGAGAAGTTCTTCGACGAGAGCCGCTACCGCCTCGGCCGCGTCGGCCGGTTCCGCGTAAACCGCAAGTTCGAGCAGAACATCCCCGAGAGCGAGATGGTTCTGCGCAGCGAGGACTTCGTGAACTCGCTCAAGTACATGTTCGCCCTGCGTGACGGCAAGGGTTACATCGATGACATTGACCACCTCGGCAACCGCCGGCTGCGCCTCATCGACGAGTTGGCGACCGAGGAAATCCGTAAGGGCTTCCTGAAGCTCAAGCGCACCGTCCAAGAGCGCATGAGCCTCAAGGACCCGAACGAACTCGGCAAGGTCGCCGAGCTGGTCAACTCCAAGGCCATCAGCAGCGCGATCGACTTCTTCTTCGGCCGGGGCGAGCTGAGCCAGGTCGTCGACCAGACCAACCCGCTCAGCCAGCTCACCCACGAGCGTCGCCTCTCGGCCCTTGGCCCGGGTGGCCTGAACCGCAAGCGAGCCGGCTTTGAGGTGCGTGACGTGCACATCTCGCACTACGGCCGCATCTGCCCAATCGAGACGCCGGAAGGCACCAACATCGGCCTCATCGCGTCGCTGTCGATCTACGCCGACATCGACGAGTACGGCTTCCTCATCACGCCTTACCGCGTTGTCAAGAACGGCAAGGTCAACGGCGACGTGCAGTACCTGCGTGCCGACGAAGAGATGAAGGGCATTCTGGCTCCGCCGGACGCCGTCGAGATCGGCAGCGGCAAGGTCGAGCAGGGCTTGCAGCTCGCCCGCGTCGAGGGTGACCTCTCGACCGTCGGCGGCGAGCAGATTCAGTACGTCGACATCTCGCCCAAGCAGACCGTCTCGGTCTCGGCCGCACTGATTCCGTTCCTGGAGCACGACGACGCCAACCGCGCGCTCATGGGCTCGAACATGCAGCGACAGGCCGTGCCGCTGCTCAAGGTCGACCCGCCGTGCGTCGGCACGGGTCTCGAGAAGTCTGTCGCCAAGAACTCGGGCATGATCGTCCGGGCCGAGCGTCCGGGCACGGTGACCTACGTCGATGCGGAGCGCATCCTCATCGACAACGCCGACGAGTACGAGCTGCGGAAGTTCAAGGGCACGACCGACAAGACCTGCCAGAACCAGCGGCCGCTCGTCAAGAAGGGCCAGAAGGTCAAGAAGGGCCAGATCATCGCCGACGGTGCTTCGACGCACCTGGGCGAGCTGGCGCTGGGCAAGAACGCCCTCGTCGCGTTCATGACCTTCGACGGCTACAACTTCGAAGACGCCATCGTCATCAACGAGCGCCTCGTCAAGGACGACACCTTCACCTCGATCCACATCGAGGAGTACGGCGTTGAGATCCGCGAGACCAAGCTCGGCAAGGAAGAGTTCACCCGCGACATCCCCAACGTCAGCGAGCGTTCGCTCGGCAACCTCGACGAGCACGGCGTCGTCCGCGTCGGCACGCGGGTCGGCCCGGGTGACATCCTCGTCGGCAAGATCTCGCCCAAGAGCAAGAGCGAACTGACGCCGGAAGAAAAGCTTCTCCATGCCATCTTCGGCCGGGCCGGCGAGGACGTGAAGAACGACTCGCTCGAACTGCCCGCCGGCGAAGAGGGCGTCGTCGTCGGTGCCAAGCGGTTCAGCCGCCGGATGCACCAGACCGAAGAGCAGAAGCGCACGCTTAAGAAGGAGATCGAGACCTACGAGGCCGAGATGGACCAGAAGGCGATCGCGATCTTCCGCGAGATGATCGAGGAGATCAACGCGATCACCGGCAGCGAGATGGTCGACCCCAACACCCGTCAGAAGGTCGCCAAGAGCGACATCGACGAGGTCATCATCGAGCAGATCGAGGAGTTCGATCCGGGCTGGGTCAAGGGCTCCAAGGAGAAGCGCGAAGAGGCCGTCGGCACCTACAGCCGGTTCTGGCCACGTGTCCAGGCCGTCTTGAAGGAGAAGGCCCGCAAGACCGACCACATGAAGCGGGGCGACGAACTGCCCAGCGGCGTGCTGGAGATGGTCAAGGTCTACATCGCCACGAAGCGGACCCTGTCCGTCGGCGACAAGATGGCCGGCCGTCACGGGAACAAGGGCGTCATCGCTCGCATCGTTCCCGAGGAAGACATGCCGTTCCTCGAAGACGGCACGCCCGTCGACGTCTGCCTCAACCCGCTGGGCGTGCCCAGCCGCATGAACGTCGGGCAGATCCTCGAAACCCACCTCGGCTGGGCCATGCAGGTCCTCGGCCAGCAGGCGGTCACGCCCGTCTTCGACGGTGCGACGGAGGACGAGGTCTTCGAAGCCGTCAGCGACGCGAACAAGCTCGTCGAGAAGCGGCTCAAGGAGCACGGCTCCGGCAAGACCAAGCACCTCGGCGACCGCGAGCTTGCGGCCCCGATGCCGTACGGCGGCAAGGTGCAGCTCTACGACGGCCGCAGCGGCGAGCCGTTCGAGCAGAAGACGACGGTCGGCTTCATGTACATGCTCAAGCTGCACCACCTCGTCGACGACAAGATCCACGCCCGTGCGACGGGCCCGTACTCGCTCATCACGCAGCAGCCGCTGGGCGGCAAGGCCCGCACGGGTGGCCAGCGGTTCGGTGAGATGGAGGTCTGGGGCCTCGAGGCCTACGGCGCGGCCTACATCCGTCAGGACATCCTGACGGTGAAGTCCGACGACGTCGAAGGCCGGACCAAGATTTACGAATCGATGGTCAAGGGCCAGAACACCCTCGAAGCCGGCACGCCGGTGAGCTTCGACGTGCTCTGCAACGAAATCCGCGGCCTTGGCCTGAACATCCAACTGGAGAAGAAGGCCGGAGCCGAAGGAGACGACGATCTGCTGTAAAGCCGAAGACTTCGCGCAGCACACTGTTTCTCGATCACAGCGGATGACTAGGTCCTCGACTCCATCTCGATTGTTGTCTGTCATGCCCTCGCTTGCGGTCAACGACCTGTCCCGCGCGACGCGCTGGTACGAGGAGTCTCTCGGGTTCGACGTCGTTTTTACGAATGGAGAACCAGTCGTCTTCGCCATCCTGTCACGCGACGGTGTCGAGCTCAGCCTCACGTCAGCGCAACCTGACCGCGTGGGTAAAAGTGCCGTTTACCTGAAGCTCGAGGGAGTCGACCAGCTCTACGAGAGGCTGCGTTCTCTCGATGTCGAGATGATTCACACGCTCACAGATGAGCCATATGGCATGCGCGAATGCCTCTTCGAGGACCTGGACGGCAATCAAATCAACCTCGGCGAGCCGATCGGAAGCGGCTGATCCGCAGCTGACGTAACCGACCTGACCGTAAACGGTTAATCCACCAAGCAACTCCTTGTGCCGCACCTGAAACCAGCGGCAACACCCCGAAAGACGCAACCCCATGACACTCGCCGAAGGCATTTACGACCGCGTCAACGACTACGGCTCCGTCAAGATCACGCTCGCTTCCCCGAACGACATCCGTTCGTGGAGCTTCGGCGAGATCAAGAAGCCCGAAACCATCAACTACCGCACCTACCGGGCCGAAAAGGACGGCCTGTTCTGCGAGCGCATCTTCGGCCCTGAGAAGGACTGGGAGTGCTCGTGCGGCAAGTACAAGGGCACCAAGTACAAGGGCATCATCTGCGACCGGTGCGGCGTGAAGGTCACGCACTCGCGCGTCCGTCGCAAGCGCATGGGCCACATCAACCTGGCTGCGCCGATCGTCCACATCTGGTTCTTCAAGGCCCTGCCGTCGCGTCTGGGTGCGATGCTGGAC
>JBCDKH010000042.1 GCA_038746835.1 Planctomycetota bacterium
AGTCCGCGAGATCGACGTCGCCGTCTTGGTCGAAGTCGGCATCGACCCACGTGCCCGCCTCGCCGAAGCCTGCCCGCAGGATCCCGAAGTCGGCGAGGTCCACGTCGCCATCGAGATCGGCATCGCCAAAGAAGGCCGGCGTGACCAGGACTTCTGCCGCGTCGTGGGTGACAGCGAAGGCGACGCCGTCGACCAGCGGACCGGTGACGGTGTCGAACGTGCCATCGAGGCTCGTCGCGACGAGCAGACTGAGTGACTGGTACAGCTCGGCAGTCCCAGTGTCTGCGACGTTGAGGACCAGTTCGCCGCCGAGCGAGGCATCGCCGACGACGGTGAGCGGTGAATCGTCGAACAACTCGACCGTGCCACCGAGGGTGGCGTTACCGACGACGGTCCCGCGAAGCCGTGCGATGCCGCCCGGCACGACGACGAAGCCATCGACATCGGCCGCGAGCGACGGGTCGCCGACGATGATCCGCCCGCCGGTGTCGGTCTCGATGCGCCCGAGCGCGTTGACGGTCAGATCGAGCAGCTCCGCCCTGCCGCCATTGGTGGCGCGGAGCGTTGCGGCGGAACCGTCACTGAAGCCGACGAAGGCGTCGGCATCGAAGTCGACCAAAGAGCTCGGGCCGTCGACGTGAAGCAGACTGTCACCAGTGGTGAAGCTGTTGATGATGACTAGAAAGCCGTTGTCGCCCGTAGCGAAGACCCGGCCACCGTCATGAACGTTGAAGGTGGCCTGTTCATCTAAACCAAGACCGTCGGTAAAGACAGTCCCGCCTGTATCGACATTCATGGTCGACTGTCTTGTGCCATTTGCGTTCGGCACGCCGCCCATGACCAGAGCCCTCGCTCGAACTGTACCGGAGTCGCTGACATTAGCTTTGCCGTCGGTGCGAAACTCGTTAGTCAACAAAATCCAACGGTCTGCGACAAGTTGACTTCCCGAACCCCGAACATCGAAGAAGTTGGCTCCCTCCCAGAGAAAGATGTCGTCGGCTTCGACTCGCCCGCCATCAGCGACCGTGATCGCGGGCCGGTCCGACGGCGTGACATCGAAGTCCAACTCGTCTTCGATGAACTTGGCCGTCACGCGAGAGCCGGCACCACTGGCTTCGATGCGTCCGCCGTCTACAAGCTGCACGTCATTGGCTTCGAAAACGCCTCCAGTCCGGGCGGCCACACGCGACTTGATTCCGGCGATCAACAGCGGATCCTCGTCGTCAGTCACATGGACCGTCGCGCCGGTCTCGACGACCACGGTTGAGTCTCCCGACTCCTCGTTAGTGGTGACGGCCAGTTGTCGAAGCCATGAGGTCGACTGGCTGGAAAAGATGGCCTCAGCGTTTCCGGGGCCTTCAATCGGCCCTGACGCCCTGATGGCGTCGAGGGTCAAGTCAGCCGGTGTCGTGTCGGAGGCGAATGTCGTATCGAGTCCGTGGACGACGAGTCGACCGTTGCGACCGACCTCGCCAGTTGAGAAATCACTCGGACTGGGTGAGGTGAAGGAGGCTCCCGATTCGAAGCGCACTTCCGAGATGGCGTCGGATGCGTTCCACACCACAAAGCTGCCTTGCAGTTCGCCCCTATTCTTGACTTCCAACGACGAGGCGACCGGCCCAAACACGCCGGCTCGCGTTCTAAGAAAAGTGCCAAAGCCATCGACCGTTACCTGCCCTCCAGCGCCATCAAAGGGCTCGACGTTGAACGGTACGCCGACGACCAAACCATAATCGCTCAGAGATGGGGTAAATGAAGTCGTGACACGAGCGCCGTTGAGGATGTTCATTTCGGCAAAGGTCTGACGGCTGACGACAACGTTCCCATTGCCCACCTCCACGACCGTGCCAACTCCGGTGACGTCGAGGCGGGATCCGAAAGGGTTCGTGACGGTCGAGTCGATCTCCCCGACGCTAATCTGCCAACCGACTCGGTACGTTCCGGTCCCCGTCAGCGTTGCGTGCGTTGGGCTATCGAAGTCAAACAGACGCAGAGTGGACAACTCGACTGACTCGTTGCCCGAGGCTCCATCGGCGAATGGATCGATCGACCCAGCTGGCACGTAAGGATCCAGGTCGAGCGTGAAATCGCCCGCGGCGAAGTGCAACGCCGGCTCCGTGATCTCCACCTTCGGAATCATGCGGTCCGGCCCGTTTGTCACCTGCTGGACGAAGTCACCGAGGTGGACGCGCCACGGACCGGAGTAGCCGTAGCTGCTGGTCGTGCCGAGGAACACCGGGAACTCGTTCGTGTCGCTCGGCGTGACGTCGCCGACCCAGGTCTCGACGTCGGCGTAGGCGACGCGGCCGAGCTCCAAAGGCTCCAGGTTCGGGTCCGTCGAGCTGTGCCCGGCGAAGAATTGGCCAAAGGACGTCTGGCCGGAGGCCGGCGCACTCAGGACGAGGCTCGTTGCCACCAGCGCGGCCGCCTTGGAAATCGGAGATGCATTCACGCCTGGCAGATTGATGGTCGTTGAGCGGCGACGCAAGCGAATTCCGGTGCGAGCGAGAGGAACGGACAGAGTGAAGCAGCGCGATTGGGACCGTGCGGACGGCGTGATAGCGCAAAGAAAGTGAAAGCACGTGGGCGGGTCGGAAATTCGTTGACTTGTTCCAGTGCCCGGATAACCTGCGAATGAGACCACGTCGCAACTCGGCGACGGGCAGATGCACAACCCTTTCAGCCTCTGGAGAGAGACATGAAGATGCAGTTGATTTCGTCGTTCGCCGCCCTGGCCCTGGCCGTCCCCGCGACCGCGCAGGTCGTCACGCTCGATGTAGACCAGGACTACATGTCCAGCGGATTCTTCTTCGGCCCGGATTTCCTTCGTGGGCAGGAAGACAACAGCACTCGCGCGACCAACCGCGCAACCTCGAACCCCGTGTTCGGCGTCAATGGCGAGACCGCCTACTTCTCGTTCGACTTCGATCCGTCGGCCTTCTCCGGCCCGGTGCAGTCGGCGGTCTTCCGCTCGACGACCGTCGCGCCAGGCTTTGGCTTGCCGGAGGCTTCGGTTGGTGACCCTGCGGTGATCTCGCTGCACAGCCTCACTGCCGACCCGCTGGCCACGGTCGATCTTGCTGACGCATCGACGGTCTTTGCCTTCCGTGACGCTCAGATCACCACGTCGAGCATTGTCGCGACGGAGTCGATCACCAGCCTTGGCCTCGTCGAGTTCGATGTCACCGGCCTGATCAACACATGGATCGCCGACGCCGGCGCGACCTTCGACTTCACGATCGGCTCGAGCGCCCTGCTCGACCAGACTGAAGCTGCGGTGGCGTTCGTCAACTCGTCATTCACTGGCCTGCTGCCGACCGACGTCGCGCCGCAGCTCGTCATCACGGTTCCTGAGCCGGCAACGGCGTCGCTGGTCGCGGTGGCCGGGCTCATCGGCCTGCGTCGTCGACGTTGAGCCGGGTTCAGCTTCCCTTTCCTTGCAGTTTCTCCTCTCGTCTCGAAATGACCCACACGTTTCTCTCTGCAACCGCGGCTGTCGCACTTGGCACCGCTTCCGCCTCGGCCGTCTTTGTCGCGCCGTCAACATGGTCGGTTGGCGACGCCAACACGACGGCTCAGGAGTGGGATATCTTCACGAGCCCCATCGGGAACGCGCCCGATGTCCTTGACTCCAACGATCAAGGGCAAGCGACGGCCTTCGACGCCAACGCTCCAATGAACGGTTCGTTCATCACGGGCTCGGCCAGCATTTACACGTTCAGCGCCGAGGTGTTCCCGGCCGCCGATGTACCCGTGCCGACGCTCGCGGGTGGAACGACGACGTTCATCGTCCAGACCTCAACGTTCGGCTACGTGCCGGTCGCCGCAGATGTCACGGTGAGCGACGACTCGGACAACGTGTACCTGCCTGTTGAGCAAGTGCTATTGACCGAGGGCGACCGCCAGGGCGTCGAGCAGGCGTGGTACTTCCGATTCGAGGTTCCGTCCGATGTCGGCGAGTATCGCTTCCTAATGGAGGCGGCCTCGTCGTCGCTGGCGTTCGACCGGCTTCGGATCGACACCTTCACCGGTGCCGCTCCCGCGGCTGAGCCGCTTCCCGATGCGTTTGCCCTTCCGGGCGACGCAAATCTGGACGGCACGGTCGACCTGGCCGACTTTGGGATTCTGCGAGCGAACTTCGGCCTGTCGGCCGGGGACTTCCCGATCCCACAGTTCCGCCTGGCCGACTTCAATGGCGATGCGACGGTTGACCTAGCCGACTTCGGCATCCTTCGGGCCAACTTCGGCTCGTCGGCTCCGAGCGATGTCGCGGCGCTCGACGCTTGGTACGCTTCTGTCGTGCCTGAGCCGGCGACCGCATCGATCGTGTCGCTGGCAGGTCTTACCCTGCTTCGCCGCCGCCGCTGAAGGGACTCAGTTCGATGACTCGACGGATTGCTTCTGTCTTGTTTTTGACCGCTTCAGCGATTGCGTTCGCCGCACCGCAGGTGGCCTCGGCGGACGAGCGTTCACCTGCCGAATTGGCGAATGACACGTTCAAGAACCGTCTGGACGGATCGGAGCTCGTCAACTCCCTCCGTTCGGGCGGCTTCGTCATCTACTTCCGCCACGCCCAGACGGAAAAGGACTACGCCGATCAGGTGACCGCCGACGTCAACGACGGCAGCACCCAGCGCGTCCTGAGCGAAAAGGGCTGGCATCAGGCCAAGGGCATCGGTGAGGCGTTCCGTGCCCTCGGCATTCCCGTCGGCAATGTCATCAGCAGCGAGTACTTCCGTGCCTGGCAGACGGCAGACCTTGCCTTCGGCCGGTACGAGAAGAACGCCGCTCTCAACTTCTGGCCTGCCGAGGACTATACCGACGAGCAGATCCGAGTCGTCCGCGATCGGGTGTTGCCGCTCGTTGTTGCTGTGCCGGAAGATGGGCTCAACACGGTCATCGTCGGGCACGACGATCCGTTCGAGGCGATCTCCGGGATTTACCCCGATCCTCAAGGTGTCGCTTACGTACTGAAGCCGACGGGCACGACGTTCGAAGTGGTTGCTCGCTTGCCGAGCGAGCGATGGACCGAGTTAGCCATGGAGGTCGAATAATGAGACGCGGTTTTACACTGGTCGAACTTCTCGTCGTCATCGGGATCATCGCCCTGCTCGTTGGCATCCTGCTGCCAGTCCTTGGCAACGCCAGGGCTTCGGCCAGTCAGGTGCGGGCACTGAGCGATGTGCGTCAACTGCTCGTGGCACACCAGTTCTACCGGCTCGAGCACGAAGGGCGTGTGCCGCTTGCCTACCCGCCGGACGAGTTGGAGGGCGAGCCCTTCCAGACCGAGTTCGAGGGGTTCACCTGGGCTGGCCTGGAAGCCCGTCGTTACCCGATCCGGCTGGTCGCGTACCTCGAAGATGTCTGGGAGATCGTCTACAGCGGCCGCTACTTCCCTGATCCGGACAACCCGTCAGCCGTTTACGACCTCGGCGTCGCTCCGACCTACGGCATCAACGCAGTATTCGTCGGCGGCTCTGGCGACTTCCGCGAGCGAGGTTTCGTCAACCTTGGCAAGGCATCTTTCGACTTCTCAAGCAACTCGAAGTATATCGCCGGCGGCGGTCCGGATGGGCCGTCGTTCATGACGCCGAATGTTAATCGCCACGTCGTCTTCCGCGAGACAGAGGTCCGCGAGCCGTCGAGTCTGATCGTGTTCGCCGATGCGAAGCTGCGTGGCGGTCCGTTTTCCAGCGGCGACGGCTACAACAACGTTCACGGCCCGATTTCGAACGGCCAGCTCTGGGAGCTTGAGCCCGATCCAGAGGGTGGGCGAGACACCATCAAGGTGGTCGGCTTCCGAGCCATTGGCGTTCCCGAAGGCCGGTTCGGTAAAGGTGCCGCGGTTGGCTTTTTTGATGGACACGCCGAAAGCCGGTTCCCCGACGAGCTGACCGACATGCGGCTCTGGGCCAACTGGGCCGATTCCGAAACCTACGACTTTGTCCCCTGATAGACTGCACCCATGAAGCTCCCGCTCACCGTTTCGATTGCGACGCTCGCTGCCTTCACGCCTCTGGCACTCGCGGAGGCCGACAGCCACGCCGACGCCAAGACCAAGCTCGAAAAAGACCGCCAAGCCATCCTCGCGATGGCCGGCGAGTACAAGGTGAGTTTCCAATTCATGGAGACGGTTCCGCTGGTCGCCGGCTACGAGTTCTTCCCGCCCAAGACGTCCGGCGCGACCGAATTCGTCGAAGTCATTAGCGACGAGGGCAACGTCATCGACATGCAGCACGTGCTGGTCATGGGCAAGGGTGACGAGTCGATGGTCGTCAAGCACTGGCGTCAGGCGTGGGTCTACGAGGACTCGCACCTGACCACGTTCAAAGGCGACAACACTTGGGAAACGCGGGCACTCTCTGCGGAAGAGACCGCCGGCAAGTGGACGCAGTTCGTCTACCAGGTCGATGATTCGCCTCGCTACGAAGGCATCGGCGAGTGGACGCACGAGGGCGGCGTGAGTGCCTGGGAGAGCGAAGAGACGTGGCGTCCACTGCCCCGCCGCGAGCGGACGGTGCGCAGTGACTACCAAGTCATGGGCTGCGTCAACCGCCACACGCTCACGCCCACCGGCTGGGTGCACGAGCAGGACAACAGCAAGATCGTGCTCGCCGATGACGGCAGCATCGACAAGGTTCTGGTGCGTGAGGTCGGCCTGAACATCTACGACCGCATGGGCGAGGGCATCGCCGATGGCCAGACGCATGACTTCAGCGCCGGCCGCGAGTACTGGGACTCGACGTCCAGCTTCTGGGCCGATGTCCGCGAGGCGTGGTCCGACAAGCTCGACGTCGAAGGGACTGTCGCGCTGAAGAAGAAGGTCGACGACAAGACCCTGTGGCAGCACATGTTCATCTACGCCGCGGACATCGCCGATGGTGACACGGCGTACGACGAGGCGGAGGTCGAAGTCTTCATCACGGAAACGCTTGCCGCGTTTGACGCGACGCGTCAGCAGTCCGCCTCTGCCGCCGAGTGACGCGCGGCGCTGCTGACTGAAACAAGCGGACAACTTCGAACTGGTCTCCCGGCGTGGCTGCAGTTTCTGCAGCCACGCCGCTTCGTTGCCGTGGCGCGTCAGCGGACTCCTTGGCGGACTCGTCCAATCATCCCCAGCGAATGCAGTTCGAGCCACGCAGCGTCGCCCTCCTTATCGCGATCGGGCACGGCCTTCTCTTTGCGGGGTTGCTGCTGCGTGTGCGTCAGAATCGAGCAGCAAATCGGTATCTCGCGTTGCTGCTGGTGTTGGTCGCGGTCTCCCTCGTGCCGAGCACAATCGGTTTCGCCGGGGCGTACGACCGCTACCGCTGGCTGACGTTCCTGCCGACGAGCGTTGCCCTTGGCTTTGGACCGGCGATTTGGCTGTATGCGAGACGTCTGGTGCGTCGTGATGCAGATCGTGCCTGGCTGCATCTGCTGCCTCTCGCAGTGCAGTTGGGCTACTACACCGTCGCGTTCTGCTTGCCTTTGGACCTGAAACTGCAGTTTGCACGTTCCGTGCATTGGCCGTGGGTGCTGGACGTCGAACGGGTGCTCTCGGTCGTTTCGGGCATTGCGTACTGGATCGTGACATTTGCACTCGTGAGGCGGTATTCGGCTTGGGCTCCTTCGAGTGTGAGCGACAGCGCGAACTACGACCTCGGCTGGCTGCGGTGGTTCCTGATTCTCACAGCTGTTGGCTTCGCAACTTGGGCCGGCTTTCTCGCGTTCGACCTGCTCGTCCGTCGCCTGGGTTACGGAGCCTTCTTCTGGCTCGATCTGACGGCTGCCGTGCTGGCATACGCGTTTGCGCTTGCGGGTTACCACCGGTCCTCGCTCGCGTGGCCGCCAATGAACGCGTTGCCCGCTCCCGCCAATCACAACGAGGCGGCATCGGTCGACTGGTCGTCACGCGCTGCTGAGGTACGCCGTCGCGTGATTTCTGAGCAGTGGCACCTCGACCCCGACCTGACATTGGACGTCCTCGCCGAGCACCTCAGCACGAACACGTGGTCCCTGTCTCGGACGATCAACGAGGGGCTCGGCGTCAACTTCAACGACTTCATCAACGGCCTGCGTGTCGAGGCAGTCCAGCGACGGCTCGCCGATCCCGACGATTCGGCGACGATGCTGGACATTGCGTTCGCCTGCGGCTTCAACAGCAAAACGAGCTTCAACCGCTCCTTCCGCAAGCTCACGGGCAAGACGCCCAGCCAGTGGCGTCGTGACCAGGGTGTCGGAATCGAGGACACCGATCTGGCACGTGCCAGATCATGAAAATCGCGTCCCACACGCGAATTGGTGCGACTCAATGCGCCCGGGCGACATGATTCGGCCCATGCAATTCCTCGTCCCGCTGCTCTCCACGCTCGTCCTGGCGACCCACACGCTCGGCTACGAAGCCCGAGCCCTCGCACCCGATCAGGCTGCCGAAGACGTGCGAATCTTCCGCGCGTCGATCGAGCGTCTGCACGCCGGTTACGGCCGGTACACGAGTGCCGAGGCGATGGACGCGATGTTCGACGACCTCGAACGCGAAGCCGCCGACGGGATGACAGACATGGAGCTGTACCGCCGAACGTCACTGATTCTCTCGCGGATGCGGTGCGATCACACCAAAGCCGAGCTGCCGCAGGCAATCATCGACTATCGCAACGAGACACCGACGTACCTGCCCTTCACGTTCAAGCTCTTCGCCGGGCGGATGCATGTCGCCAATGCGGCCGAGGGATCGCCGCTGGAGCGTGGGGATGAGATCGTTTCGATCAACGGCAAACCGACTGGGCGGGTGCTTGCCGACGTGCAGCGGTACGTCAGCGTCGACGGCTTCACCGACTCGACTGCCCGCGTCGAGATGGAGTATTCGAGCGAGTACCTCGGCGATGCGGTCGACCACTTCTGGCCGTTTCTCTACGGCTGGCCGACCGAGTGGACGCTTGAAGTGCGCACTACGGCGGGCGACATGGAGACGCACACGCTGGCTCCGATCACCTACGGCGAGTATCGCGTCCTTGCGACGGGTGGTCGACGCTCGTTCAACTTCCCGGAGACGGTGACGTTCGACGTGATCGATGGCGAGACCGCGTCGCTGTCTATCGGGACGTTTGTCAACTATCGACAGCCGGTGGCCCCGGCAACCGTTTTCGATCCGATCTTCGACCAGATTGCCAAGAACGACATCGACCACCTGATCCTCGACCTTCGCAACTGCGGCGGCGGGTCCGACGATGTCCCGGCCACGCTGACCGCGTACCTCACCGACAGCCCGGTCCCGGTCGGAAAACGTCCGCCATGGGTGCGGGCCAAGCGGCTGGGCGACCTGGAGCCCTTTGTTCGCACGTGGGACAAGGCCGCGATGAATCTGCCTGAAGAGTTCTTCCGAGACGTCGGCAACGGTTACTTCGAGGTCAACGTTCCAGGCCAGGCTGCTGCGC
The DNA here is from genome assembly GCA_038746835.1 of Planctomycetota bacterium. Taxonomy (NCBI): domain Bacteria; kingdom Pseudomonadati; phylum Planctomycetota; species Planctomycetota bacterium. The sequence continues at coordinate 9,417 of JBCDKH010000042.1, forward strand.
CGGTCGAGGCCAAGACCAACCGCTTCGACGGCAGGCTGACCGTCCTCTCCAGCGCCGCCAACGCATCGGGCGCGACGATCCTGATCGCCCTGCTGCAGGAGCGTTACGGAGCAACCGTCGTCGGCCAACCCACCGGCGGGAGCGCCGAAGGCCCGACGGCCGGCATCATGCTGTTTGTCGATTTGCCGCACAGCGACGTCACGGTTCGTGTCCCGGTGATCCGTTCCTGGGTCAACGTCGACCACCCCGAGCCCGGCATGGGCGTGACGCCCGACATCGTGGTCGAGCCGACCTTCGACGACTGGCTTGCCGGCACCGACACGGTGCTCAATGCTGCGATCGCACTTCACGACAAGTGAGCCGGCCGATCAGTCGAACAGCGACTCGGGTCCCAACTCGACCGGATCGAGCAGCGAGGCGTCGTCGTTGCGAACCGCCCCGACACGCTTCGAGACGGGCCAGGTTTTGAATGTGGGAGCCGGAACCGCCAGAAGAATCTCGGCGGCGGTCTGGGCGGAGGCGGCTGGGTCTAGCCACGTCGACCACTGATCTTTCGGCACCACGACGGCCATGCGATGGTGCAGGTGCGCAATCTGGGCGTCCGCAGCTCGCGTGCAGACGGTGGCGGTGAGGAGTGGACGCCGTGTCGTCGGGTCGACCCACGATTCCCACAGGCCCGCGAACGTGAGCGGTGCGCCCGACTCGCCAGCGACGGCGTGCGGCTGCGTCTGGTTGCCCGGGCCGGTCAGCTTCTGCCACTCGTAAAAGCCGTCGGCCACGATGAGGCATCGTCGTCGTGCCAGTGCATCGCGAAAGCTCGGCTTCTCGCCAACCGTTTCGCTGCGCGCGTTGATCAGCTTCGCCGCGTGTTCATCGGTTCTGCTCCACGACGGCACCAGGCCCCATCGCATGCTGTCGAAGATCGGGCGATCGCCGTCATTGCGGATCGCGAGCAGCTGCTGCAGTGGCGCGATGTTGTACCGAGGCCGCTGCACCTCCTCGAACAGCTCGCCCTGCGTCGGCAAACCGACCGCCCAGCCGTTGCGGCCGATGAAGCCCTTGGGATCGCTCAGATACATCCGCCCGCACATGGGCGAGTCTAATGCCGCGACGTGACTGGCGATCGGACTTATCGTTCTGATGGCATGCTGCTGGGCGACTGCATCGACTTTCCGACGCCTTTCATGCAGGCCGGGCTTGCAGGGTACAGCGATCGGGCGATGCGGCTGGTCGCGCGGCGTCGCGGCTGCCCGTACGCCGTCACCGAGGCCATCCTCGACCGCGTCCTGCTCGGTGGCGGCAAGGGTTTAACCAACTCGATCGACGTCAACGACGAGGATCATCCAGTAGCCGGCCAAGTCATGGGCAGCGAGCCCGACGAGGTCGCCGCGGCCGGGGCGATCCTGGCGGACCACGGCTACGACGTCGTCGATCTGAACTTCGCGTGTCCGGTCAAGAAGGTGAAGAACAAGGCTCGCGGTGGGTGGATGCTCAAGGACGACGGCGTGGGCGTTGACGTCTTGCGGGCGACGCGCGATCGGCTGCCGGATCACCCGCTTTCGGTCTCGCTCCGCCGCGGCTTCGACGACTCGGCCGAGGCAGAAGATCGATTCTGGCGGCTCTGCGAAGCGGCCCATGACCTCGGCTACGTGGCGGTGCGTGTGCACGGTCGGACGGTCGAGCAGAAGTATGCGGGCCGGAGCCGAAGGCCGTTCCTTAAGGATGTGAAGCAGCGGTTTCCGGACTGGTTCGTCTGGGGCAGCGGCGACGTCTTCACCGCCGAGGACGCGGCCGACATGTTGAATGAGACCGGCGTCGACGGCGTCTGGATCGCGCGCGGGGCCATTGGCAACCCGTGGATCTTCCGCGACGCGGAGCGACTGCGGCAAGAGAAGCCGATCTCACCACCGACGATTGACGAACAGCGAGACGCCCTACTTGAGCACTTCGACGAGGCGGTGGCAATCCACGGCGAGTCGCTGGCCGGACGCCGGATGCGGAAGATCGGCATCAAGTACGCCCGTTTTCATCCACGGAGAGATGAGGTGAAGCAGGCCTTCATCGGCGTGAGGTCGCTGGCCGATTGGCGAGGTGTCGTGGGCGACTTCTACTCAGCCGGCGGCGAGGGCGTCTGGCCCGAGCGCGACGCAGTGGACGAGGTGAACGACGGAGGCTGCTCGTGAGACAGTTGGTCGATCCGACACCGCCACCCTCGCCGAGGCTGGCGGGACGCGTCTCTTTGGTCGTTTCGATCCTCGCAGCGATCGCGGCGCTGTACGGCTCATCCACCGACGCGGCGACGGTGAAGAAGGCGTTCCTTGTCGCGCTGCCGTTGGCATTGGTCGCCCTGCCGACGGGTGCGGCGGGACGCTCGACCTGGCCGGGGAAGGCGGGGCTGATTCTGGCGTCGCTCGTCCTGTTGGCCGGTGCTGCTGCGTTGGTGCTTCTAGTCCTTCGACTTCGCTGACCCATGTCGCACCGCCCTTCCCGCACGCCCGCTCGCAACCGGCTGGCCAAGCCGCTGCCGGAGCAGTGGCGTCAGTGGCTCGTCGATCAAGGCGTGCCCCGTCGCAAGTACACGGCCGTGCTTCGACTCGGGCTGCACGACGGCACCGTCATCGAGTCGGCCGTCGTGGAGGAAGGTTGGATCATCACGACGGATCTGGCCGATCTTCAGCACGACCAGTTCGACCGTGCGATCGACTTCGAGGTTGCGTTCATTCAAGCCGTCGAGATCGTGCAGATCGTTTAGCCGCGTCGCATTGTCGGCGGCTTATCTGTTTGGTGTCAGTTTGGTAATCTGCTAGGCTCTGGCAACCATGAGCCAAGACACCATGACCGTCGCGAATCGCCTCGTCGAACTCTGCCGGACCGGCGGATTCATGGAGGCCGTCGAGGAGCTCTATGCTGACGACGCCGTTCAGATCGAAGCGCTCGAGATGCCCGGGCCGATGCCAAAGGTCACCCAGGGCAAGGCAGCGCTCGTCGAGTCGCACAAGCAGTTCTCACAGAGCGTCGACGTGCACAACGTCGACGTCGGCGAGCCCTACCCGCACGAGGATCGCTTCATCGTGTCGATGGTCATGGACCACACCCCCAAGCAAGGCCCGATGGCTGGCAAACGCACCGAGGCCAAAGAGATGTGCCTCTACACCGTGAAGGACGGCGAGATCACTAAGGCCGAGTTCTTCTACGCGGAGTAACCGCGTTCCCTTCGCGTTAGGCTGCGGTCGTGAGGCCACGCTCGACACGTTGCATCGCATTTGCTCTGTCGAGCGTGATGCCCATTGTGGCCACCGGGTGTTTCACGCCGTCGGCGACGAAGTGCATCGTCAATGACGCGAGTCCGCTCTACAGGGAGCTGCGGATCGCCGAGTCGGCTGAGGGTGCGCTGCTCGCCGTGCCTTGCCGGATCACGCGCGTTCGTGTGCTGTCGCAGCGGAGTGATGTCGGGCGTCGCTTCGTCTATCTGCCGCTGACTGCTGAGAGTGAGCCGCCGAGTGATCTGCGGGTGACGCAGGACGAGGCGATCAGGCTCGCGGACGTCTCAGATGCGCAGCGGCTCGCCGGCGTGCACCGGGTGACACCGTCGCAAGCGGCCGCGGTTGGCAAGTTTCGTCAGAACGCCCGTGCGATTCGTGACGATGCCGCGTGGGCTGGCGCCGAACCGGTGGCCTCTCGCGCTGAGCTCTTGAACGACGACGTGGTCCTCGTCGCCTACGGCAAGCCCGGAAAGTCGCCCCCTACTGCACGACCAACGCACGCGTCCCCAAGAGCGGACTGGTCGACGTTCGACCACTTCATCCTGATGCCGACCACGTTCGAGACCACCGGCGGCGACAAAGTCGCTCGTGCGACCGTTGGGATCGCCGCGTGGCCAATCGCACTCGTAGGCGACGCTGCTGTCGTCGTAGCCGGCGCGGGTGTGACCGCGGGGCTCGTCGTCGCGGCGGTGCCGGTTTTCGCGGTCCGGGCCCTCTTGGACGAGCTGGACAATTGACGGCGCGACTCAGCTCGCCATTTTCGCCAGGTCTTCGACCTTGCGTTCGGTCAGGATCTCGACCGGCTCGTAAGCCTTGATCTTGCCGTCGGGGCCGATGACGACGGTGCCGCGGGCGGCGCAGTTGAAGGGCGTTTCGCCCGCGAACATGCCGTAGGCCTTGACCATCTCGCGGCTCGTGTCGCTCAGGAGCGGATACGGGATGTTGTTTTGCTTCTTGAACTCGGCGTGAGCGAACGGGTGGTCGCAGTTGACGCCGAACACCTTGGTGTCGTCGCTGCCGCCGGTGATCTCTGAGAGCTTCGGGCCGAAGCTGCAGTGCTCGTTAGTGCAGACCGGGCTGAAGTCCATCGGGTAGAAGAGCAACACGACGGTCTTGCCGGATAGATCGGAGAGCTTGACGGTCGACTGATCGTCGGCCATGAGTTCGAAGTCGGGGGCGGTGTCGCCGACGGAGAGGGCTTGGCTCATGGCACACCCTATTCTGCCTGCGTGAAGTACGGCCGGGTCAAACGCGAGCACGGACGGGTCCGCGGGCTCGACGACACGTGCGACGCGATCCTCAAGCACGGCCCGGGTGTCACACGCATCGTCCCCGGCCGCATCAAGCGACGTCGCGGCACAGGCCCAGCGAAGCTGACGGTGCAGTACGAAACCGAGAGCGGCATCAAGTGCATGTGGTCGATTTCGGGGACAGTCCAGGAGGTCTTCGTCGTCACCGGCACGCCGCACGAGACGCGGGCGTGGCTGGACACGTGGATCGACGAGCAGGGTCTCAAAGGGCAGAAAGCTTGAAGGAGGAAGCTTGAAGCTTGAAGAGGCCGTCGATGTGTTGATGGGTGGCGGGTTGGTCGCGCTCCCGACGGAGACGGTCTACGGGCTGGCGGCGGACGCGGGGAATGAACAGGCGGTGCGGGGGATCTTCGAGCTCAAGGGTCGGCCAGCGTCGAATCCGCTGATCGTGCACGTGGCCGACGTCGAGGCGGCCAGGCGGCTTGTCGTCGATTGGCCGACGTCGGCGGACGAGTTGGCTTCGCGACACTGGCCCGGGCCGCTCACCATCGTCCTGCCAAAGGCGTCGAGTGTTCCGGACATCGTCACGGCGGCCGGGCCGACGGTGGCCGTTCGCGTTCCGGACCATCCGATGACGCTCGACGTGCTCCGCCGACTGCACGCCCGCGGCGTCCTCGGCCTGGCGATGCCCTCGGCCAACCGCAGCGAGCACGTCTCGCCCACCACCGCGCAACACGTCCGCGACGAGTTCGGCGACGCGATCCCGATCCTCGACGGCGGCCCGTGCGACGTCGGCATCGAGTCGACCGTCGTCGACCTGACTGGCCGTGCCCCACACGTCCTCCGCCCCGGCTCGATCACGATCAACGCCTCACCACCACCACCCCACGCACCCGATCCACGCCGGGCCGCCAGGCCCGGATCCGACCAGCACCAACCGGCCCGCTCCCCAGGCCAACATCGTCGCCACTACGCGCCAAACCTCCCCGTCCGACTCATCGACGACGACCACCCTGCCCCATCCCGCCCGGTGCTCCTCATCACGCGTCGCACACACGGCATCCAGAACACCACACCGCTCCGCATCGCCGCGGGTGCCGTTGGTTACGCCTCCGAGCTCTACGCCGCCCTTCGCCGAGCGGAGAAGCTCGCTCGTGGAACAGACCTCGAACTGTGGATCGAAATGCCACCCGATGAACCTGAGTGGGCAGCCGTGCGCGATCGGCTGCGTCGGGCTGCGTCGAGGCTTGACTGAGCGCACGCTGACGCGGGCGGCTCACTCATGCAGTCGTGATTCAGATGACTGAAGCCTGTCTGAATTCCGGAACGAGGAGTCTCAAAACGGAGCAGCCTCGCCGGTGCGCCACCAGTCGTCTTCATCCTCATCGTCTTCGTCGTCTGCGAGTTCGTCTTCCTCGCGGCGGACGATGGAGGTGATGACGGTGGCAAACGTCTCGCCGACCAGGCCGAGGAGGCGGACGTGCTCGTCGTTGAGCGGCTCGTCGTCGCGTCGAAAGGCGAGGATCGTGCCGAGCGATTCGCCGAGATAGCGGCACGGGACGGCCACGAATGCGTGGTCCATCAGAGCCACCTGTTCCTCGTCGAGTGGGTCGATCTTGGGCAGGACCTCTTCGGGCGAGACGGTGACCGGCTTAGCTGAGACGCCGTTGGCGGCTCGGGGAATCACGTGATCTCGGAGCCAGTCGACCACGTCGTCGTCGCCGGGCACGGTGTGCTTCATGTAGGCCGCGAGCTCGGCCTCGCCAGCATCGTTGTCGAGGAAGATGGCGATGTTGCAGTCGCCGGCGTGACGAAGCGTCCAGTCCATCGCATGGCACAGCAGCTGTTCGAGATCGGCGGCGGAGTCGAAGAGCTTGCGCAGGTGCGACGTTTGCCGCACGTGCTCGACCTCGCGAGCGACGTCGCCGTAGCCGTCGATGAAGTCGTTGCAGAGCAGATCGACCCGCTGGCTGACGGTGCGTCTAGCGATGTTGAGCTGATGCACCGCCCGGCGAAGGCGCGCGAGCCGGTGCTCGCTGTGCTCGTCGACAGCTGCCTTCATCGCGGCATGCCGGAGTCGCTGGCGAAGCCGCGGAATGTCGGACAGCTTGCCGGGCAGGTAGTCGGCCGCGCCAGTCCGCACGGCGGCGATGGCTCGGTCGAGTGACGGTTCGGTATCGACGACGATCAGCGGAGCCGGCACTTGGTGGCCCGTGAGTGCACGCGTTCCCGAGGACTGGACCACCACGACGACGGCCGGGCCTTCGGTGTGATCGAGGATGCCGTGAAGCTCGGCCGCTTTGGTTTGGTCAACGCGATTGCCCGCATCGCCCAGGGCGTCACGGACACACCGAACGTCGGCCTCGGACGCGTTCACGATCAACCACTGCGTCTCGTGCAAGGCCTTGGCGACGACATGACGCGGCATGCGTCGGCGATCGCGACGACGGCGGGAAGGAGCAACAGCTTCGAGGAGTTCCGTCATCGCAAAGGTCCACGGCAACCGACGGTGTGTCGGCAGCCATGAACCGTGTCGAACGGAAACACCGATCGCTTAACGAGCGAAGTCACAATCGCACTGTTGTTCAGACCGTCCGGGAATCCGCTACCGGGGCGATAACTCAGCCGCGCGGCGCGTCGGGCGCGTTCGCAAACGTGCGCCCAACCGAGCCCGAGGGCTTGGACAGGGTCGGCGACAACGCTGCGGCCGACGTGCCGGCCGGACCGCTCTCGAGCACGCGATCCATCGCACGCTGGGCGAGACCGTCCGACGGGATCGGCGCCGGCATCGCGTCCAGGAGGCCGAGCAACTGCCCTGCCGCTTGGACACGAGGTGCTTCACCAGCGAGCGTCGCACCGTCCATGGTGCCGGCCCGGTCGAGAAGCGCATCCACCGCCTGAGCGTCTGACGCACCCAGAGCCAGCGCCTCAGGCTGCTTGCTCGTGTTCGTCTTGGACTCGTCCATCGTCGATCCTTTCTGTCGGCGCTCGCCGGGGCGGTGCAACGTACGTGCTACGACCACCCTGTCGCAACGTTCGGCAGGCTCAGAAATTCATCGGCCCGATACCCGGACATCCTGCAAACTCGGACGTGGCTAGTCGTCGTCTGTCGTCGCGTGGCCGTTGGAAGAGGCTGTTCCGTCGACGCCCAGGCCGTGCTCGTCGCGCCAGCCGTGGGCAAAGCTCGCCACAGCCGCGTGAAGGCGGCTCTTCACCGTGCCGAGCGGAATCTCCAAAATGTCGGCGATTTGCTTGTACGGGAACTGATGGAAGTAGCTGAGCATCAGGATCTCGCGGAGGTGATCGGGCATCTCGTCGACCACCTTGCGGACCTGCAGGCCGAGCTCCGTTCGACGCGCCGGCTCGTCGATCGGCGGGACGTCAGCGGCCATGAGGTCAATGAAGGTACCGCCCTCACCGTTGGCGCCGGGGCTGATCTGGGCGTCGAGCGGGCTTGCCGGGCGACGGGCCTGGCTTCGCATGAGGTCGCGAGCCTTGTTTGCCGCAATCGTGAACAGCCAGGGCCGGAATCGTCGCGACGGGTCGAAGCTGTGCCCGCTCTGGTGCACCTGCAGGAAGGCCTCTTGAAACACGTCCTCCGCAGCCGCCCTGTCGCCCAGGAACCGCGCCAGGAACGCGTACAGCTCGCGTTCGTAGCGACTGATGAGCCCGCGGAACGCTGCGTTGTCGCCGTTGAGATAGCGTTCTAGAAGTCGCTCGTCGCTGTCATCGCCGACATCGCTCGGTTTGGCGTTGGCGACGCCCGATGCGGGCGAACGCCTCGGTATCGCGAGGAGCATCGTGCTGGAGATGGACCCGCCTGAGTGCATCAGCGGCGACTATACGAAGCCCGACACCACGGTCGCCCCATAGATTGACGTGCGCGGAGAGCCGTCCCAATGGTTGCCAAAGCCCCCGATTTTCTCGGCGAAGCTCGACCCGGCGTCTTCGGTGCGTCGCTGGACGAACTGAAGTCCGCCTTCGCCTCTGCGGGGCAGCCGGCGTTTCGGGCGAAGCAGATTCGCAAGTGGGTCTTTGACCGTCACGTTGCCGAGCCGGAGGAGATGACGGACCTGCCGCGTGGCCTGCGTGAGCGACTTGGTGACGTGGTGGACCTCTCGAAGGGCGAGATCGTCGCGGATCAGGTCTCAAGCGACGGGACGCACAAACTGCTCATCGCCTGGCCCGACGGTGCCGAGGCCGAGTGCGTCATGATTCCGGACGGCGACCGTCGCACCGCCTGCGTTTCGTCGCAGGTCGGGTGCCCCGTCGGCTGCCGGTTCTGCGCGAGCGGCGTGGCGGGACTCAAGCAGAACCTGACCGCCGGCAGGATTCTGGAGCAGGTGTGGCACCTCAATCGGGCCATGCGGAGTCGCGGTGATCGTGTCGGCCGTGTGACGAACCTCGTCTTCATGGGCATGGGCGAGCCGCTCAGCAACTACGGCCCTGTCCTGTCGGCGACGCGTCGGTTGCACGACGACGACGGCTTTGGCATGGGGTGGCGACGGATCACGCTCAGCACGGTCGGTGTGCCGAAGCGGATGCGACAGCTCGCCGACGAGCAAGTGCCGATCAATCTCGCCCTGTCGCTCCACGCCCCCGAAGAGCACCTACGCCGCGAGATCATCCCGTGGGCTGATCACTTCGAGCTCGGCGATATCCTCGACGCGTGCCGGCACTACTTCGAGGCCACCGGGCGCGAGGTGACGTTCGAGTACATTCTGCTGGCAGGCGTGAACGACGAGCCGCACCACGCGAAGCGGCTCGCTGCCATCTGCCGCAACGGCGGGTTCAAGGTGAACGTGAACCTGCTCCGGTACAACGAAGTCGAGGGCCTGCCCTACCGCCGGCCAAGCGGCGATCGGGTGATGCGGTTCCAGCAGCTGTTGCGGGATCAGAACGTGAACGCCCACGTCCGCAAAAGCCGCGGGCGCGACATCGATGCGGCGTGCGGTCAGCTTCGCCGCAAAAAAACGGCTGCCGACGTGCCGGAGCTCGTGCAGCTTGAGTCTGCCTGAATGGTGATGCTGCGACGCGACTATGAGCGTCACGCGAGAGAAGCCGAACCCGGGATTTGAACCCGGAACCCCTGCTTTACGAAAGCAGTGCTCTGCCGTTGAGCTAGTTCGGCGGCGGCTGGCATGGTTCGCGATCGGTGGGCTTGTGTCAACCGTGGCAATGGACCCACGTGCGACCGCGACCTACTCTCCCAATCCGCCCGTCGGCCGTCCGGCGTGGCACGCCACTGACCCGCTACGAGAGCCTGTACAGCCCATGCCAAAGCCGCGCCGCCGCCGAAAGATCGGATCGAAGAAGCGTAAAGCCCGCCGCGATCGTCGCAAGAAGTAGTCGATCCAGCACCGCTGTCGGAGCGTGACGCTCCTAGCGCGGGCGGTGCGCGATCCGACCGGGAGGACGATGCAAACCGACAGCCCCCTCATCGAGGCCGACGCTTCTCAGGAAGGGTCGGCCTTGTTCTTCAACCGCGAGCTGAGCTGGCTCGACTTCAACGAGCGTGTCCTCGAGCTGGCGGAAGACGAGCGACACCCGCTGCTGGAGCGCGTGCGGTTCCTGGCCATCTTCGCCAGTAACCTCGACGAGTTCTTCATGAAACGCGTCGGCGGGCTGCAGCGTCAGCGTGCCGCCCGCGTCACAAGCCGCACGATCGACGGCCTGTCGCCTGATGAGCAGCTGACGCTCATTCACCAGAAGGTGCCGAAGCTCGTCGCACGGCAGATGCGGTGCTGGTTCGAGTCGATCCATCCCGGGCTGAAGCAGCACGGCATCCGCATCTGCCGCTGGGCGGAACTGGACGACGCGGACCGAGTGCACGCTCGGCAGTTTTTCCACGAGCAGGTCTTCCCGATCCTCACGCCGCTCGCGGTCGATCCCGGGCATCCGTTCCCGTTCATCAGCAACCTCAGCAAGTCGCTCGGAGTATCTCTGGAGCATCCGACGACCGGCGAGCAGAGCTTCGTCCGCGTGAAGCTACCCGAGAACCTCCCGCGGTGGGTTCGGCTTCCACCCAATCACGAGGCGGACGACCGGTTTGTCAGCCTCGAGAACGTGATCAGCGGCAATCTGGAGCCGCTGTTCCCGGGAATGAAGATCCTGGAGACGCACCTCTTCCGTGTCACCCGCAACGCCGACGTCGAGGCCGACGAGGAGGACGCAGACGACCTCTTGAGCGTGGTCGAGCAAGAGCTTCGGCAGCGACGCATGGCCCGCGTGGTCCGGCTGGAAACGCCCGACACGATGGGCGAAGAAATGCGCGACAAGATCCGCCGTGCGCTCCACGTGGCGGAAGAGGACACTTACGTCATCGAGGGTCCGATCGACATGGACGATCTCATGTCGTTGGCGGACCTGGAGCGACCCGAGCTGCTGTTCGAGACGTGGAAGCCGACGGTGCCGCCCCGCTTCAGCGACGAAGACGCCGACGTCTTCAGCGTGATCCGCGCGGGCGACGTGTTGGTCCACCATCCGTACGAGAGTTTCACGGCGAGCGTCGAACGATTCGTCCTGGAGGCGGCGGAGGATCCGGCGGTGCTGGCGATCAAGATGACGCTGTATCGCACGAGTCGCGAGAGCGCCTTCGTCGAAGCACTCATCCGCGCTGCGGAGGAAGGCAAGCAGGTTGCCGTGCTCGTCGAGCTCAAGGCGCGGTTCGACGAGCAGCGGAACGTCCGGATCGCCCAGCGTCTGGAGAAGGCAGGCGTCCACGTCGTTTACGGCATCCTCGGGTACAAGACGCACACCAAGCTCGCCATGGCTGTGCGGCAGGAAGGTGATCGTCTTCGCACGTACGTCCACGTCGGGACAGGCAACTACAACCCGCGTACTGCCGCGCTCTACACGGACATCGGGCTGTTCACGTGTGACGACGCGCTCGTGGGCGACGTGATCGAGCTGTTTCACACACTCACCGGCCGAAGTGCGTCTCGCACGTACCGCAAGCTGCTCGTCGCGCCGACGAACATGCGTGATCGGTTTCTGGAGCACATCCGGATCGAGATCGACCATGCGAACGCCGGAAAGCCCGCACGGATCACGGCCAAGATGAACCAGCTTCAGGACGAGAAGATCATCCGGGCTCTGTACGGCGCGTCACAGGCAGGCGTGAAGATCGACCTGGTCGTCCGCGGCTTCTGCTGCCTCCGGCCGGGTGTACCGGGGCTGAGCGAGAACATTCGCGTCGTCAGCATTCTGGGTCGATTCCTGGAACACAGCCGCGTGTTCCGTTTCGACAACGACGGCGACCCGGTCCACCTGATCGGGAGTGCGGACTGGATGGTCCGCAACCTCGACTATCGCGTCGAGGCCGTTGCGCCGGTCGAAGACGCGACGGCCAAGCGTCGACTCGATGAGCTACTCGACTTGTCTATGGACGCCAGCGAACACGCTTGGCACCTCGGCCCCGACGGCACGTGGACGTCTGTCGAAAACGACACCGACGATCACCCCGCCGGTGGCGAGCTGCAGGAAACGCTCATGCGTCGCACCGTCGAAGGGCAGAGGACGCATCGGCGTCGCTGACGCAGAATTTGCAACCTCTTCCCTGATGGGTAAGCGGTGAGCGCCAGCAAACCTCACGGGAAGTGCACGAGGTTCGCTACCGCTCACCGCGAAGCAGAGACAGCTGCTGTGAACAGGCGCGTCAGCTGGTCCGGTCGACCAGCACTGAGACGTGTGCGTGGATCATCCAAGCTGCGAGCACTCCGCGAGCCGTCCAAAGGATCGTCCGGAGCCAGTTGGACGTCGCGAGTCGACGCGCGAGTTCCGGGTCATAAGCCGACGCGAGTCGATTGTGCATCGGCACCTGCCACAGGGCCGTGCTGAGCCAGAGGGCAATGACCAGGATCAGTCCGATGATCGGCATCCACATGTCGACGCCGATGGGCCGCC
>JBCDKH010000043.1 GCA_038746835.1 Planctomycetota bacterium
CCCGGATTCTGACGACTTGTTGGATTCCCAGAATCCGGTCCTGGCCGCCCGGCGTGGTGGGCGGGTGACAAAGCGGTGTCGGATCCGGGTGCGTCGCTCCGATAACCTGTCATAGATGGCGAAACGAACGGGAGCAGTGCGCACCGCCGGTTGGCTCGTCGCGGCAGCGTTGTGGCTGCTGGTGACGATCGCGGTGTACGATTTTTCGCCGCTGGACTGGCCGACGCATGCGGTCCGTCCGGTGGCAGAGGATGTGTCCAACGTCGCGGGACGAATCGGTGCGTTCATGGCGTACCACCTGATTGTCGCGGTTGGGCCAGCGATCTGGGCGTTGCTTGCAGCGACGGGCGTTCTGTGTGTGCTGCGATTCTCCGGCTACGTCGTTCCAGAGCTTTGGCTTCGGACGTCGGGGCTGGTGCTCCTCGTCACGAGCCTCGCGGCAGGCTTCGCCCACCTCGGCACCGACTTCTACGGCCTGCCCGAGGGTGACGGCGGCGTCGTGGGGATCGCGGCCAGCTTCCACCTCGAACGTCACTTCGGACCCGCCGGCACGCGGCTGGCGCTGCTCGTCGGCACGATCGTCGGCCTGTTATTGGTCGCCGACGAGCTTTTTGTCCGCTGGCCGATCGCGCTCGTTCGCCGCTTCCGTGCCGCTCGCGAGAACGTCGCGGCCAAGCGTGCCGGCAAGGAGCCGATCGTCGTCACGGTGCCGTCGCTGCCCAAGCCGACGATGCCGCGTGTGCCCAAGCTGAAAATGCCGAGCCTGCCGAAGTTCAGGCTGCAGTTCGCCAAGAAGCCCGATCCGGAGCCCGTCGTAACGGCCGAGCGCCTCGTACCGGACGTGGACGACGATATCGCGCCGGACGTCCCCGACATCGAGGCCGATCCGACAGACGTCATCGCTCAGGAAGACGCGCTGGAGCAGATCGAGGAGGTCGACGAGGAGGAAGAGGTCGAGGAGCAGCCCGACACCGACGTCGAAGAGGGCGTCCCGCCGAAGCGCGACCTGTCGAAGATCAAGGTCCGCCTCGCCAAGAGCAATGCGCCGAAGCAGACCGCCCCGATCCAGCAGGATCTGGACGACTACGAGCTGCCGGACTGGACGGAACTGGCCGAGCCCGAGGAGGGCTTCGCCGACAAGCAGGAGCAGTTCGTCCGCGAGAAGGCGGCCCAGCTGGAAGAGGCGTTCGAGGAGTTCAACGTCGACGCGACGGTCGAGGCGATCGACACCGGACCGGTCATCACGATGTACGAGATCGCCGTGGCCAAGGGCACCAAGGTCGCCCAGGTGTCGGGCTTGGCCAACGACCTGGCCCGCACGCTGGCGGCCGAGTCGATTCGGATCGTCGCGCCGATCCCCGGCAAGAGCACCATCGGCATCGAAGTGCCCAACAACGAGAAGGAAAAGGTCCGCATCAAGGACCTCATGCAGCAGGCACCAGCCAAGACGCAGAAGATGCACGTGCCGATCTTCCTCGGCAAGGACAGTCAGGGCGCTCCGCTCATCGACGACCTGACGCGCATGCCGCACTGTCTCATCGCCGGCACCACTGGCAGCGGCAAGAGCGTCTGCATCAACAGCATCATCATGTCGATCCTCTACACGCAGAGGCCTGACCGCGTGAAGCTGATCCTCGTCGACCCGAAGGTCGTCGAAATGGCGCCGTTCAAGGACGTGCCGCACCTGATGTGTCCGGTCATCACCGAGCCCGGCAAGGCGGCAGGCGTGTTGGAGTGGGCGACGACCAAGATGGACGAGCGGTACGAACTGCTCGCCGAAGCGGGCGTCCGCAACATCGCCGGCTACAACGCGCTGGAGCAGGAAGAGCTCATCGAACGCATGGCCCCGGCGACGCCCGAGGAAGAGGCACGCATTCCGAAGAAGCTGCCATACGTCGTCGTCATCATCGACGAGCTGGCGGACCTCATGATGACCGGCGGCAAGGAGGTCGAGGCCTCGATCGTCCGCATCGCTCAGAAGGCCCGGGCCGTCGGCATCCACCTGATCCTGGCGACGCAGCGGCCTCAGGCCAACGTGGTGACGGGCCTGATCAAGTCGAACATGCCCAGCAAGATCGCCTTCCGTGTGGCGAGCAAGATGGACAGCCGGATCGTCCTCGACCAGAACGGGGCCGAGCTGCTCCTTGGCATGGGCGACATGCTCTACCTTCCGCCCGGAGCGGCCAAGCCGATGCGGAGCCAGGGCACGTTCATCGACGACGACGAGATCCGAAAGAGCGTCCGCAAGGTCAAAGAACTGGCCAAAGCGCAGTTCGAGCCGGAGCTGGTGCAGATCAAGAACGGCATCAACGTCGACGGCGACGAGGAACGCGACCCGCTCTACGACGAGGCCGTCCGCGTGGTGCTCGAGACGCGTCGCGGCAGCGTCTCGCTGCTGCAGCGAAAGCTGACGATCGGCTACGCCCGGGCGTCGCGGATCATCGAGGCGATGGAATCCGACGGCATCGTCGGCGGCCACAAAGGCGGCCAGGCCCGCGAAGCGCAGATCACGATCGACGAGTGGGAAGACCTCAAAGCCCAGCAAGCCGGCGACGCGGCGATCGAGGAGTACGGCGAGGACGAGGAACTCGACGAGACATACGACGAAGAAGTCGACGAGCTCGAAGAAGCGGACGAGGAAGACGAAGAATCCCTCCGCAGCGAAGCCGCGTGATCGACCGCGGAGCTTGCTAATGTATGCGGCGTGAAGACTCCGACGTACATCGTCTGCGATGGCGATCTGACGCTGAAGCTCGAGCCGGCTGGAGACGGTTGGTACGCGGTGACCTCGCCGCTGGATCCGGAGCTCATCACGCAGGCGAAGACGATTCCTGAAGCTTTCGAGATGGCACGCGATGCCCTGGCGGCGTTGCAAGAGGCTCGAAAAGTCCGATACGAAAAGCTTGCCAAGCTTGCGTCAGCCTAGGTGTGGCTTGGGAATACCGAGCTGTTTGCAGATGGATGCTGCGGTGAAGTTGTTGACTTCGTTGTGTCGGGGAACGGGTGCCTGCTTGCCATTTGACGGGTTGAACCAGATGTCATGGCGACCTCCGGAGTGGTCGAAAACGCCCCCGTGATCCTTCAGGTGCTTTTCCAAAAGGCGCCGCTTCACGGTCAGTTTCTAGCAGGTTGATTGCTCGCTTGAGCCTCGAACGAACAAGGACGACAGCGAGCGTGAATAGCGTGAGACTGTGAGCGAGACGATCACCGTCACCGGACTGGGCAAGCCCTACGACGTCGTCGTGCAGGCTGGACTGCTCGCCGAAGTCGGTGAATGCGTTCGACAAGTCGCACCCGCGAAGCAAGCGGTGGTGGTGACGAACGACGTCGTTTGGCCGCTATTCGAACAGGTCGTCACGGCGTCGCTGGAGGCAGCTGATTTCAGTGTGGTGCCGACAGTTGTGAAGGATGGCGAGCGGTACAAGACCGTCGACACGCTGGCCGAGGTCTACGAAGCGGTGCTGCCGAAGCAGATCGATCGCCGAACGCCGGTCATCGGGCTTGGCGGTGGTGTGGCTACCGACCTCGCGGGCTTTGCTGCCGCGACGTTGCTGCGCGGGCTGCCATATGTCGCTGTGCCGACGAGCTTGCTGGCGATTGTCGACGCCAGTGTCGGGGGGAAAACGGGCGTCAATCATGCCGTCGGCAAGAACCTCGTCGGAGCCTTCTATCCGGCCAGCCTAGTCCTGATCGATCCCGCGACGCTCGCGACGCTGCCGGAACGCGAGCTTCGCGGCGGCCTGGCGGAGTGTGTGAAGCACGATGTCATCGGAGACGCCGAGCATCTGGCGACCATGGAGCAGCAGGCCGAGGCATATCTGTCCCGCGACGCCGAAGCACTGGCCGAGCTCGTGTCGCACAACGTGCGCGTCAAGGCGAGCGTCGTCGCAGAAGACCCGTACGAGCAGGGCGTGCGCGCACACCTCAACCTCGGCCACACCTTCGGGCACGCGTTCGAGAAGGTCAGCGACTACGCCATGAGCCACGGCGAGGCGGTGGCCGCCGGGACGGTCGTCGCCTGCCGGCTGTCGGCCGACCTCGGCATGATGTCGGCCGAGGAAGCGAAGCGCGTCGAGTCACTGATCCAGTCGCTCGGCCTGCCGACGAAGATCGATCCGGCGCTGGACGTCGACGCGATCCTCTCTGCGATGCAATCTGACAAGAAGGTCCGCGACGGCAAGATCCGACTCGTGCTCCCGACGCGCCTTGGTGCTGCGACCGTTCGAGACGACGTGGACGACGATCTCATTCGTCGAGTCGTCACTGCTGCCTCGGCGTGACGCCCTCCGTCATCCCGAGCGCAGCCGAGGAACCTCGCAGCGGTGCCGCTGCCGAAGTGCAAACGAGGTCTTTCGACTCGCTGCGCTCGCTCACGATGACGGAGCGGGTCGGCCTTGCAGCTTGGCCAAGCGTGCATCGACTGCCGCATCGACGCGGGCCAGGATGCTGCGGCCGGTCTCGTCTTCGAGGCGATCGGCGAGCTTGGCGGAGGCTTTGCTCAGGTCGCGCCGCTGACCATCGTCGAGTGCGGCTTCGGCGTCGCCGTCGGTGACGTCGGGCAAGTCGGTGTCGCTCCGGTCGCGATCGCGCAGCACGCGGGCCATGCGTCGGACGAGCGTTACCAGGCCGCGACGTTCGGGCGACGACATCACGCCCGAGACGGCCATGACGATTTGCTCGGCCTCGGCTTCGAGCGTCCCTTTCGAGGCATCGTTCGGCAGCCAACCGTCGGCCAGCAGACGGTCGATTGTGTGGCCGAGCATCAACACCTCGGCCGTCTCGAGAATCGCCCGGCGAATGATCGCAACGAAAAAGACCGTCCGCAACAGCTTCTTCATCGGCTTCAGCACGAGCCCCTTGGCGAACGAGCCAGCCCGGCCGATGAGCGACTTGCCCGGGCCGGCGTAGAGCGGCTGGACGTCGTCGACGTCGAACGTCCGACCACGGCGATCCAGCAGCACGCCCACCATCCGACGTCGCACGCGTTCCCCGGCCAGATCGTCGGCGAAGGGAATCGGGATGAACTGACACAGCCCCGCGAGCAATGCGAAGTGGCTCACGCGGAGCAAGACGTCGCCTCCACCCGGTTGGCTGCGACGCGTCGCCATGCGTCGACGCTAACGCACGCAGAAAGGCTGCGGAACGCGTGGATGGGCACCGGATTTTGCTGCGTCCGGCCACCACGCAATCCCGATCTTCCTGCGACGTCCGAAGTGGGCGTTCCCGAAATCAACCTCCTCCTGCAGACTACCGACATGCTTCGCCTCCTCGTTTCCGCCGCTGCTGTCACTCTCGCGACGTCTGTCGCCATCGCCGAACCCACGACGCGTCCCGGCCCGGGCGAGGTCGTTCGTGTGGCCGGCGACGTCCCGGAGCCGACGCCGATCGAAGTCGACGGCGACGACGGACCTGAGACGCACTGGGCTTCCGGCGATGCGCTCGTCCGCACCGCTCTGCCCGTCGGCTACCCCCGCCCGACGCCGCCCGGGGCCGTCGAACTCAAGGCTTACGCACCGGTTCGCCAGGCGATCGTTGCGGGAGAAGGGGCAGAGCAACGGGCGTTTTTCCCGCTGTTCCGACACATCTCGACGCGCGACATCGCGATGACCGCGCCCGTCGTCATGACCGGCAGCACGGTCGGAGGCGACGAGGTCGAAGGCTCGATGGCCTTCCTGTACCGCTCACCCGACCTCGGCCCGGTTGGCGATGCGGAGGAAGGCGTCGTCGTCGAAGACACCGAGCCCGGCTTCTTCCTCTCGGCCGGCTTCCAGGGCTCGCGGCGGCAGGGCGCGCTCGAGGAGGCTCGGGTTCAGCTCGTCGAGACGTTCGAGGCGACCCTCGCTCAACAGGGCTGGCGTCTTGTCGACGGCCCGGTCCGTCTGCTCGGCTACAACGGCCCGGCCATGCCTCGTGATCGGCAGTGGTGGGAAGTGCAGGTGCCCGTCGAGCCGATCGACGCCCAGTGACGGAACCGGCCCAGCAAGGCCACGGCTGCCGGCTCAAGTGACCGGCCAGACGCGTTCGCCCGTCGGCCAGGGTCGGCCGTTGCGATAGTCCTCCAACCGCATCGGTTTGCCGCCATCGGGGCGGAGTTCGAGGATCTGAAGCAGGCTTTGCCCCGTCCCGATCAGGCCGTCGCTGTTGATGAACGACGGGTAGTGCAGGCCGTCGACGGCCGTCGCGCGGACCAGCGTCGAGGCGACGCCGGCAACGTTGATCCGACAGCCCGGCCAGGGTGAGAGGGCGTTGATCTGGCGAGCCAGTTCAACGGCAGGACGCTCGAAGTCGAGGGCCGCGTCCTCGCGCGAGAGTTTGCCGGCGTGGGTTGCGAGCGACTCGTCTTGATCCAGTTCGACAGCGGTCCCCAGGTCGAGGTCACGCAGCGTCCGAAGCACGATCGACACACCGGCTTCGGCCAGGCGATCGTGCAGCTCGCCCGTCGTCTCGTTCGCCACGAACGGCACCTCGCCCTGACGCAGGATCGGCCCGGCGTCCATCCGCTCCGCCAGGCGAATGACCGAGTTGCCGATGGTCTCGTCGCCGGCCAGCAGGGCGTGGTGGATCGGTGCCGCACCACGATGTCGCGGCAGCAGGCTGGCGTGCAGGTTCATCGCGCCAAGCCGCGGGTGGTTCGCTTGCTCTTGGCTGATCTTCTGCCCGAACGCGATGACGACCAGTGCGTCGGCCTCGGGCAGCGGTTCGTCGTTGAGTTTCGGCGTGCGTGTCACCGGCAGCTCGGCCTTGTCGGCGAAGACAGCAATCGGCGTTGGCGTGAGCTTCTTGCCGCGTCCGGCGGGGCGATCGGGCTGCGTGTAGATACGAACGACGTCGTGCTCGTCGACCAGCTCTTTGAGCGTCGGCAGGCCGAAAGCACCACTTCCGGCGAACAGGATGCGGAGTCGCTTGGCCATCGTCACTTCACCTTGGTGGCCGCGGCTTCGAGGTCGCGGAGCTTCTTGCGATTGGCCATCTTCACCGTGGCTGGCATGCGGTCGAGAATGAGCTTGCCGTCGAGGTGGTCGACCTCGTGCTGCCAGACGCGGGCGACAAAGCCCTCGGCCGTCTCGTCGATCGGCTCGCCGGCCGGAGTCTTGGCCTGCATGCGGAGCTTGGTCGCGCGGAGGACCGGCGTGCGGATGTCCGGCAGCGACAGGCACCCTTCCTCGGCCTCGTCCTCCCCGTCCGGATCGGACAGCGTCGGATTGACGTAGACGCGATCGCCGTCCGGCTCGCCGGTGGCGTTCATGACAAAGACCCGCGCCTGCACCGCCGCCTGCGGCCCAGCCAGCCCGACGCCCTCGTGCTCCCGCATCATCTCCAGCATCCGCTTCCCGATGGCTTCGAGCTTCTGGACGGTGTCGTCGTCGAACGTCTCAATCTTCGGCACACGTCGCCTGAGCCCCGGATCGGGATAGACGACCAGCCGGAGGTCCTTCGCATCGGGAAGAGGTGGATTTGAACCATCGCCCATGACGCGCGAGCTTAGCCGTCTTTCCGCATGTCAAAGCTCTTTGTGCCCGTCAAGCCGCCGAGCGTGAAGCGGATGATGCGTGCATGACGCGACTCGTCACGCAGTTGCATCTCGTCCGCCAGTCGTTGCAGCAACTCGGGCCGGTCTTCGGCGACTGCCGCCTCGGCCACGAAGTAGGCGATGTCGCTTAGACGTGTGTCTTGCTCAAAGTCGGCTTCGGCAATCTCCAGAGCTGCCTCGGCTTCGCCGTTCCGGGCCAGCAGCGTGGCGAGGGGTCTTGGTGAAGCAAAGAGACGTCGGTCGTACGCGTGCTCAAGCCATGTTGTCTCATCCAATTCGGGCGGATCGTCAAGAAGCACGCGGGCTGGAAGGCGCCGCGCTCGCTCGGCCTCGCCCGCCCGCAGGAGATAGAGCGAGCCACCCACCGCGATGGCATTCTCCACTTCCTGCAGCCAGCGCCGTCCGGTCCCGTTTTTCGTTGCCCGCTGATCGATCCGCGACGCTGTTTTGCCCAGCAGCTGTTCAGCTTCGTCGAATCGGCCTAGCTCGATCAGGGCAAAGCCCGCCTGCATGTCGGCGAGCAGCACGCGAACCTCGCCCTCAGGCAGCCGACGGTCCTCCGAAGCGAAGGGTGCGAACTCGATCCAGATCGCCCGCCAGTCTTCCGCCTCGTTGTCAGCAACGCGGAGCTTGGCAACGGTCATGCTCCACCACCGTCCCATCGTCGGCTCGTCGCCGTTCCGGAGCAGCGGAAGGGTCGCCTGAACCCATTTGGCGGCTTGATCCCAGTCCTCCGCGTCGGTTGCCCCTTTGGCGAGTGCGTTCAAGAGATCGGCCCGATCATCCGGCTCGAGGACGTTCAAGTCGTCAGCCAGCAGCCGCTGCGCGTGCTCGGCATGTCCGTAGCGGGCAGCAACTCCGGCAACGGCCGTGACGTAGTACCGGGCATTCTCCAACTCGAACTGCTCATCCGGTGACGGTTCTGCAGGGAGGCCTTGCAGCACCTCGCGATAATGATCAAGGGCTGCTTCAAACGCACGAGTAAACCACTCGCTGGCGGCCTCGACTTCTCCCACCTCGGCGAACGCTTCTCCAACCCGCTCGGGGAACGAGATTCGGTTGAAAGCCCCGCGCTGGCGACCGGAGAGCGGTTCGATCACCTCGTGCAGTCCGATCTTGATCGCCCAATAAGCCTCAACCGTGTCCCCCGTCTCGCCGCCTTGGTAAAGGTCGTTGAGTGTCACGCTCTCCAATCTCTCCGCCGCCTGCTGAAGCCACTCGTGCCGGGCGTCCGCAATCGCAAGCACGCCATCAACGTCGCAGTCGACCATCCGGGCCATCATCAGCTTGCACCAATGGTCTGCCCGCCACTTGACGAAGGTCATGGGGTTCTCTTCCATCGGCCTGCCCAATCGCTCGTCCTCGGACAGCGTCTGCCATCTCTCTTCAAGCGCAGGAAGATCAGCAATCGCGTCATCCAGGATCGCCCTCGCTCTCGCGGACGCGATCTCGCTGCGCTGCATGTCTCCGGCCATCGCCCACGCCTCGGCGACGTCTGCGTGATCCCCGGCGTCATCGCTAGCGGCGTGGAGAAGCTCCAGCTTCTCCGCCCAAAAGGCGGGTTCCATGACATCGATTTCCCCAGCCTCCGCAACCACATCGATCGCTGGTGAAGCCGGCTCGACTTGGGCGGCGGGCGGAATGACGAGAATCGCAGCTAGCAGGACCCACATGCCTCCACAGTAAGTAATCGTGCTCGTCGGAACAGAGAACGGACCGGTCAACGCCTTGGCTGTGAAGCCGCCGACGCCGGAGGCGGTGGGGGCGGTGGTGAAAGATGCAGTCAAGCGGTCTCCGTCCCTCGCTAGCGCCTCGCGAGCCAACGTTGCGTGGCGGACATCGTGCGGCGGGCGGAGCCGGTGAGGGCGCTCGCCCATGGCGGTCGGTCTTCGCCGCGATGGTGGGCCAGGAGGCCGAGGAGGGCACCCCAGGTTTGGACGCGGAAGTAGCCGAGTTGGCCGACGGACCAGCCGGTGCCGGTCGAGAACTGGACGTCCCGCTCGCGGACGGCGCTGTTGGCAGAGAAGACGCCGAACCCGAGCAGGCCGGCCGTCGCTTCGGTCGTGAGTTCGTGGTCTTCCTCCTCGCCGGTGAGTCGTCGCTCGTGGAGCAGGCGGACGTGTGCGAGTTCGTGTGCGAGCGTCGCCGTCAGCGTGATCGGCTCGTCGATGAGGTCGAGGCTCACGCCGACGACGGGGCGGCCTTGCTCATCGCGATGAAACAACCCCGCCGCCGACCCGCCGGCGGAGGCGATGGTGTGGTTGCTTTGCGTCTCAATACTCGATTCACCGACGTACAGCCCGACGCCGTCAGGGTCGAGGCCCATGCGCTCGCAGATCGATCCGAAGAGTCGTTCGAGATGCGGCCCGGTCGGTTCCCATCCGTGCTGGAAGAAGCTTGCATCTGGCACCATCACGGGCCGGCGTAGCACGAGCTCTTACCCGAACTGGCCGAGGATCCAGTGAAAGGCGCGTTCGAGCCATTCGAACTTCTCCGGCTCGATCGGGCAGGTCGTTCGCCGGCGGAAGAGCCGTGACAGCATGGCGGCATGGTCGAGATCGGCGGGCGGGCGGTCCAGTCCTTTCGGTTGGGTCTCGGGCCACCACAGGATTCAGAGGACGTCGACGCCCTCGTCGGCCCGGCTAGCGGCGACGCCGTGACATCCCAATTCGCCACCGGAGCACAAGTTTCAGTCCGGTGCAACTGCTGATGATGCAGTGTCATCGGACAACCTGATACAGTTGTCTGGCGAGCGTCGCCATCCCGCTGATGACCGAGGCCGAGCGTCGCCTCCGCGAGCGTGCCCAAGCCGCGGGTACTGCGTTCGATGACTTTATCGCCCGGCTCGTCGCGCACGCCGCGCAGCTAACGACGCCGATCGAAAACCTGTCGGGCGAGGCTGCCCACCGCTTCGATGCCAGCGGCGACAGCGAGACCGACCTCATCGAGGAGATCGAGAACGCGAAGGTCGCGATGCAAAGCACCCGCTCCACCTAGAGAGCCCGAATCCACCAAACGTATTCTATTGCTTCCGGCAACCGCACCGGTCCGCACTACATTGCGTGTCGTGGCACCGGGACTGTGCTCAACATTCGGATGCTGGTCCAACACACCTTTCGGAGAACAGTCCGTGACACCCAAGTATCAGCCCGGCCAAGTCTGGACCTACCACACCCGCGACGGTGAAGACGAGTCGCGACTTGTCATCCTGCATCTCGATTCCGACCCCAAGCTCGACACCATCGTTCACGTGTACATCGAGGGCGTGTCCATCAAGAACCCGCATGCTCCGTCAGGCGTCGGAACTGAGATCGGTCACCTGCCATTCGCCGAAAAAGCTATCGACAACAGCGTCCTTCACCACATCGGCACTCGAACGCTACCTGACTTCCAAGAGGGTTACGACACGTGGCGTGAAGCTTTTGATAGCGGTCAAGCCGGCGTCTTCACGATCACCGCCGCAGAAGCAGTGGACTGCATGGAGCAGGCCCTCAACCAAGCGGGCTAACCACCGGCTGCAGTTGACCGGCCACGCCCCCGAGGTGCTCGAACTGCTGGACAAACTCACGCCGAAGCGTGGTGTGACCCGCTCCCACGCCAAGCGTCTCGTCGCCGACTAGCCTACGTACGCCGAGCCGGTGGCAGCGACGTCGGCGTGGACGACGGAGCCGGCGTTGTCACGCGGTGAGGACGTTCGGCGGCTGGCGGCGTAACTCCATTGTCTGTCTGGTGCCACTGCATTGTTGCAGTGGTGGTGGCGTGGGGGGGGGCGGTTTGGGATTCGCCACTGCAACGATGCAGTGGCACCGACGCGAATCGGTCGTGTCACGGGGCCCACCACCGCACGAACAGATGATGGCCTGAAGCCCACCCGACGAGCTACAGCGCGTCGATCTGTGACGCGAGGTTGCGGAAGGTGGTGGTCTTGTTGTCGAACGTCAGCTTGACCGTGCCGGTCGGGCCGTTGCGTTGTTTGGCGACGATGACCTCGGCGATGTTGTCAGGGACGAAGTCGGGGTTGGTCTGGCGGTAGTAGTCCTCGCGGTGGAGCAGGAGCACGACGTCGGCGTCCTGCTCGATGGAGCCCGACTCACGCAGGTCGCTCATGCGCGGCCGGTGTCCGTCGCGGCCTTCGGACTGCCGGTTGAGCTGGCTCAGGCAGATGACCGGGATGTTCAGCTCGCGGGCGATGCCCTTGATGCCGCGTGAGATTTCGGTGATCTGCTGCTGTCGCGACTCGATCCCGGCGGTGCCTTCCATGAGCTGCATGTAGTCGATCATCAGCATCCGCACGCCTCGCTGCATGGCGAGCCGGCGGGCCTTGGCACGCAGGTCCATGATCGTCAGGCCGGGCGTGTCGTCGACCCAGACCGGGAATTGGTCCAGCTCCGTGACCACGAGCGCCAGCTTCTGATACTCCTCGGCCCGCAGCGTTCCCTTGCGGACCCGCTGGGCGTCGATGCCGGCCCGACTGCACATGAGTCGCTGGGCGAGCTGCTGCTTGGACATTTCGAGGCTGAAGACGCCCACCGGCACTTTCTGGGCGGCGACGTTCTCGACGATATTCATCGCGATGGCCGTCTTACCCATGGAGGGGCGTGCGGCGACGATGACCATCTCGCCGTTCTGCAGGCCGTGGAGCATGTCGTCGAGGTCGACGAACTCGGTCATGAGACCGGCGCGGGCCTTGTCCTCGATCATGCCGTAGACGTCCTCGGCCACGCTGCCGAGGCTGACGACGTCGCCGCTGACCTTCTGTTGCTGCAGGTCGAACACGCGCTTCTCGGCACGGTCGAGCACCTGCTCGGCCGACTCGTGCGGGGCGTAGGCGTCCTGGAGCGTCTTGTTGCTCGCCTCGATGAGCCGACGCAGCATCGCCTTCTCGCGGACGACGCCCGCGTAATGCATCGCATGCGCCGCCGACGGGACTGCCGCCAGGATGTCGGCCAGGTACCGCGTCCCGCCGACCTCGTCCAGGAGCTGCCGCTTGTCGAGGTCTTCACGTAGCAGGACGGTGTCGACCGGCTTGTTGTCCTGCCACAGCCGGACCAGCGACTCAAAGATGATCTGGTGGTCGGCCAGGTAGAAGGCGTCGCGATCGACCTTCTGCACGACCTCGCCGATGACGTCCTTGTCGAGCGACATGCTCGCCAGGAGGCACATCTCCGCGTCGATCGAGTGCGGCGGGAGTTTTCGCTGCAGGTCCTCGTCCGACCCACCCCGACGCCCCGGCCGCCGCGGCTCGGGCGGATCGACCTCGGAATAGGGCTCGGAAAAGGGCGTGTTCTCACTCATGATTCGGCCTCCTGCCAGCGCGGAACGCGACCCTAGCCGCCTTCTGGACGGCGTCCGCACCGTCACCGCGGGGCAAGCAGCTTGTCCACGAGATTGGCTTTGGGTTCTGCTCGCGTGGTCGTAAACTCGCCGTGTGTCGAGCATTGCCGAAATCGAACATGCGATTCGCGAGCTTCCGATCGAGGAAGCGCGCCGCCTGCTCGATGCGATTCGGTCACGTCTCGTGACGGAAGAGCAGTCGTGGCGAGACTTTCGCATCAACCCTCCGTCGTCAGAAGAGGTCGAGCAAGGACGACGTGCGCTGTCAGAGATGCAGCGGGATTTCAAGGTGTCTCGATTCACTGACCCGGACAGCCCGGCTTCAGACGCTGACGACTGGGACGCGCTTCAACAGAACAGCCCGAAGCGCGAATCGTGATCCTC
Organism: Planctomycetota bacterium; assembly: GCA_038746835.1. Taxonomy (NCBI): domain Bacteria; kingdom Pseudomonadati; phylum Planctomycetota; species Planctomycetota bacterium. The sequence goes on from JBCDKH010000043.1 coordinate 13,250, forward strand.
ATCGACACGCAGATTCTCGTCTGGGCTACGACTGGAGCCGTGCCTGTCCGTCCGTTGCACCGGAAAGCAATGAAGCGATTCGAGACTTTGCACAGGGATGGAGTTCTTGTCAGCGCGATCAGCGTTTGGGAGGTAGCGTTGAAAGCAGGGCGCGGTTCGTTGATCGTTAACGGCTCGATCGAAGAGTGGCTGTCAAGAGTGAAACGGGTCTCGCTGCTCTCGCTTGTCCCGCTGACAGCGGACGTGGCGGTCGCAGCGCAGACCATGTTCGGCGACTGGCCGCATCGCGATCCTGCGGACCGGTTCATCCTCGCTACTGCTGTCACACTCGACGTTCAACTGCTCACCACTGATGCAGGTATCCGTCGCTATGCGTCTCAACACGTGATCGACATCGACTGAGATCTGAATTGCGCACAGTCTTCGGGGTGCGACCCGACGCAGCACCTGCCGAATTGAGGGAGCCGGCGGCCAACGATGGGGCGATGTTGACGGTCCTGGCTTTCGCACCGATCGCGTTGCTGCTGGTTCTGTGCCTGACGTGGACCGTGCGGGCGGCGGTGTTTGTGACGGCGGGCGTGACGGCGGGGTTGCTGTTTGTGCTCGGCGGGAGCGGGTCGGGGTTTGCCGCGTCGCTCATCGTCGCCGGGGCGGGGACGGTCACGATTCTGTTCATCGTCGTGGGGGCGATTCTGCTCTACGCGGTGATGCAGCAGACGGGCCTGTTTGACGAGCTCAAGCAGTCGCTCGATCGCATCCATCCCGACAGGCAGGTTCGGTTCTTCTTTCTCGCGCTGTTTCTGACCGCGTTCTTCGAGAGTGTCGCGGGGTTCGGCACGCCGGGCGTCGTCGTGCCGTTGCTGCTGGTGGGCATGGGGTTTTCGCCGGTGCTGTCGGTGGTGGCGGTGCTGCTGTTCAACGGTTTGTTCGCGGTGTCGGGGGCGATCGGGACGCCCGTGACCGTCGGCCTCGAGGGGCCGCTGGGACTCGACGGCGGTGCGGTGTCGCGGGTCTACTTCGTGGCCGGCGTCGGTGTGGCGATGGCGTCGGTCGCGGTCTTCGCCTTCGTCAGCCGGGCGGTTCGACGCGAGACCGATCAGGCGATTCCGCGTCAGGCGTGGGCGATGCTGGGCGTGATCATGGTCGGCTATGCGGTGTTCGCTCCCTTTCTGCAGGAGCTGACGGGCATCGCGGCCGCGGGGGTGCTGGCGGTCTTTGGGTTCGGCTTCGTGTTTACGGATCGACGCGTGCCGGCCCGGCCGTGGGTGCCATACGGCGTGCTGGTGGTGCTTTTGCTGCTGCCGAAGATCGTTCCGCCGATGGCGGAGTGGATCGGCGTCGCGCTGGCGTGGCGTGACGTCTTCGGCACCGAGGCCGACGCCGTGCTGCGACCACTTCGGACGCCGTTGGTGCCGTTTCTCGCGGCGGCGGGCGTGGCACTTCTGATGGCAGGCACTTGGCGTGTCGACGTCCGGCCGGTTCTGTCGAAGGCGGCGGCCGTGGGGTTGATCCTGTTTCCATCGCTGGCGATCACGCAATTCATGCTCGCGGGCGACGACGAGGGCCAGTCGATGGTGACCCGCATTGCCGACGTCTTTGCTGCCACTGGTCCGGCGTATCCGCTGCTCGCGCCGTACCTCGGCGTGCTCGGCGCCTTCATGACCGGGAGCACGACTGTCAGCAACGTCATCTTCGGCCCGGTCCAGCACGACGCGGCGGTCACACTCGGGTACGACGCGCCGACGATCCTGGGCGTCCAGCTCGCAGGGGCGTCACTCGGCAACGCCGTCTGCCTGTTCAACGTCATCGCGGCGGCGGCGGTGGTGGGGCTGAGCGATTACCAGCCGATTCTGCGTAGCACGATCGTGCCGACGGTCGTCGCGGCAGGCTTGGTCGCGGCGGTTGGGTATGTCCTGCTGTGGTTGTGAGGATTGGGGCGTTGTCGGATAGTGACGAGCTGCTCGGGAACACCGACTTCTTCATTGTCTTTGAGGTTGCTTCGCGTTAGTTTTCGAGGGTTCCTGCGTCCGCACACCGGCCCTGTGCGTATCAAAGTGCCGGTAAGCAAGGACCTCTGTGGGGAGATTGCATGAGATCGATTTCGCGTTCTGGCCCTGATTCTGTGTCTGTGAGAAGGGCCGCCTGCGCCGTGCTCGCAGGAACCTTCGCGTGGCCGTGCGTCGCACTGGCGGGCAGTCTTGACGCGGAAGACCTGGTCGACGTCGTCGCGATCACCGGCGAGGTCGCGCCGGGTGGAGGCGTGTTCAGCAGCTTCCGGAGCAACTCGCTCACCGGACCCGGAAGCCTGCTCGGGCCGACGCTGGATTCGAGTGGGAACGTCGTCTTCCGTGCCCGCACGTCGGGCGTGGCGGCTGACGTTGACACCGGCATCTTCGGCAGACAAGTGGCGGTTGACGGCTCGACCAGCCTCGTCGCAGCCGTGCGGGAGGGCGACCTCGTCGACGGCGGGCCGGCGACGTTCGGCGACTTCATCGAGCGTCTCGAGCTCAACCGCCCACGCGGCATCCAGCAGGGCAACGTCGCTTTCCGAGTCGATTTGCAGGACGTCGTCGACCAGGACGGCGTGTTCCGCGTCAACCTCGGCTCCACGCCGACTGTCACCGCGCGGACCAACACCGTCTCCACGACCGGCGAGCCGCTCGACACCTTCGACCGCGTCACCGCCACGCGTGACGGCGACGTGGCGTTCCGGGCGATCGACGCGACGCCTGGCTCGACCGGCCTTGGCGTTTACCTCTCGCCTGTCGGCTCGGCGCAAGTCCTCACCATCGCTCGACGCGGTGACAGCGTCGGCAGTGACACGTTCACCAATCTCGACAATCTCGTCGCGGGCGACGTCGTCGGCGGCACGGCACAGGTCGCCTTCCGCGGCTCGCTCCAGACACTCGGCAACTTTTCAGGCGTCTTCGTCGGCGATGGGACCACGGTCGAGACCATCGCCCTGAGCGGTGACGCGGCGGACGATGGCAACGGCGGAACCAGCGGCACCCTCGGCCAGTTCGAAGGGCTCGACCTCAACACGTCCGGCACCGTTGCCTTCTTCGCCCGAATCGAAGGATCGGGCGTCAGCGGCGACTCGGGCCTGTTCAGGGACAACGGCGTCACCGCCCAGGCGGAGCTGATCGCCCGGCGAGGACAGGCCGCCGACGGCGGCGGGGTCTTCGAGGCTTTCGTCAACACACCGAGTCTCAACGACCTGGGCGACGTTGCCTTCGTCGCCGCGTTGTCTGACACCGCAGGCGGCTCGACGACGCGGCTTGCCGTCTACCTCGACGCAGTCGGGGCGGACCCCGTCGCGATCGCCCGCGGCGGCGATGCGGCTCCGGGCGACACCGGCACGTTCGACGCCTTTGGCTTCGACGGATTCGCGCCGCCGAGCCTGAACGAGAGCGGCCAAGTCGCCTTCACGGCCACGACCACCAAAGACGGCATCAGCGGTGATGGCATTTTCCTGTTCGACCCGATTGCCGGCTTGGTGAAGGTCGTCCGCACCGGCGACCTCATCGACGGGTCGGCAATCACCGACATTGGCTTCCAGTTCGGCTCAGGCGATGCGCTGACCGGCCTGAGCGATTCGGGCGACGTCGCGTTTTCGTTCAAACTGGCTGACGCACGCAGCGGCATCGGCGTCTGGCGGGCGGCCGAGGGGATTGTGGTGATCCCGTCGCCGCTTTCTGCTGTCGGTGGCATGGTGATGCTGGGCACACTCACGCTCCGGCGTCGTCGGTCGGTCTGACTCTGCGAACCGCATCGATCAACGAAAGCTGCCGGCGACCTCGCGGTCACCGGCAGCTCCTGTTCTGTAAAAAAAGGCAGAGGCCTCAACGCCGACGGCGGAGCAGGCCGGCACCGGCGAAGGCGAGCAGCGACAGGGTCGTCGGCTCGGGAACGGTCACGACGAGGCCGCCGATGTCGTCCTTCTCGATCTGGGCGCTCGTGCCGGTGACGCTGGCGACTGCGAGCGTGTTGGTGACGAGCAGCTCGACCTTTGTCGCACTGCCGAAAATGCCTTCGCTGGCGAGCAGGGCGTCGACGTCGAAGGTTGTCCCACCCGAGAACGTGGCCGAGCCGGTGCCGTCGTCGGCGATGGAGAACGTGCCGCCCGACGGGTTGAACGTGAAAACCTGCTGGAACGAGAAGTCGCCCGTTGCCGCGACGCCGTCGATCTCGATGACATCGATGACCGCGACGGCGGAGACCTCTGCGGTCGCGTTGCCGGCGAGGCCCGCCAACGTGTACGAGCCGGTCTCATCGAGCTCGATGATGTCGATCACCTGGCCGCCCAGAGCCATGATCGTCGTGCCCGCGGTGCTGCTGAGGATCGACGAGTCCGGGCCGCTGCTGGAGACGTCGAAGTTGACAGGGTCAAAGTCGAGCGAGTCGCCAAAGACGTCCGGGGCACCGAAGAGCGGAAACGACGTCGGGCCGGTGTCCTCGAAGGTGTCGAGGAACATGACCGTGTCGCCCATGAAATCCCCGTAGTCGAAGATCGCGGCTGACGCCGGCGCAGCCATGGTTGCAGCCGCTGCTGCTGTCAGAAGTGTTCGCGTGATCATCATTCTCCCTTTTTTCGTGCAGTCTGGCCCTGGCGGAGTCCCCTCAGAGCGACTGGTTTGAGGGTAAGGATTATGCCGAGCAGCTTCAAGCGCATTTTGCCGTCGAAGACGAGTTGGTCCGAGATCGACGACCTTAAGCGCGACGCCAACGCAATCGCGTCGTCCCGCACAGCCGCTCGGACGGGCCACAGCCACGCAGATCGCAGGATCAGCAAGGAAATGAAAAGCCGTCGAAAGTGGCCTGGCTGTGAGGGCCAAACCACGATCGACGGCTGAATGGCAGACTTCGCCGGACGAAGCGGCGCGCTGGCGTCAGGCTCGCCTCAAACGGCAGCGACCGACAGCTGGTCCAGGTTGCCCCAGTCCTGGCCCGTCGTCTGGAGGCGGACGGTGTTGGTTCCCGATGCGAAGGCCACATCGACCGAGACGGTCGACCACGTGCTCCAGCCACCCGTCGGGGCGGCGACGATCGTGCCGACCGATGTTCCGTTGACGAACAAGGACGCGGTCCGGTTGGACGTCGAGCCGTTGGCGAATCGGAAGGTCAGCCTCGCGAGTCCGCCGCCGCCACCGTCGGGCTCGAACTCGACCGAGCTTCCGGACGCACCGAGGTTGACGTAGCCGCTGCCGTTAAAGCCGGCGTGCTCGTCCTGGATGGGTGCGGAGGCGCGGGTCGCGCCCTCGGCCTGCGTCGTGCTGTTCGGCACGGGTGCCGGTTCGGCTGGCGTGTGCGTGGAGTCCGTCGTTAAGAGAACGGCGTCGAGGTCGAAGCCGTCTTCACGCATGTAGACATCGAATCGGGCAAAGCCGGGCGCATCGATGTCAATGAAGGACCGCGCGCTGTCCATGGTGCTGGATCGCCAGCCGAAGCTCGTCGCGAAGTCGGACATGCGGTCGCTGGTGGAGAAGGTCGCACCATCGACGGTCGCGTGGGCGCTGTCGCTGGTGCCCTTCGTCGAGCCGCCGGCCTTGCCGCGCAGCCAGACGTAGTACCGGCCGGGCTCGTCAAAGTCGGCGATCCAGGAGAGGCGTGGGCTGTTGGCCTTGGTGCCGGACTCAGAGTCATTCAGGTCGCCGTTGTCGGGTCCGACTTCCATGTGATAGCCATCGCTGCCACCAGGCTGTTGCGACCACGAGTCGCCGCTCTGACTGACCTGACTGACGTCGGAGTTGTAGTCCTCAGCCTCGGCGAAGAGGTGACCGTTGGCGTCGGGCGTGAGGTCGGCGGCAATGTCGGTTCCGACCGGGCCGCCGTGGAGTTCGAGCTCGTTGACCGCCCACCATTTCGACGAAGCGGAGTCAGCTTCGATGCGGACGTACTGCGCGGTGCTCGCCTCGGGCAGCCAGATGTGCATCTGGCTTGAGCCGACGCGATCGGTGACGAGGCGCGACTGGGTCGCCGACGTTTGTGCCGGCTGACTGGACCAGTCGGTGCCGTTGTCGCTCGTGTAGACGCTGTAGCTCTTGACGAAGTCGTCGATCTTGCCTTGGTTGTCCGGGTCGCTGACGGGCACGCCGGTTTCGAGAACGATGCGGTTGAACGGGCGATCGTCGCTGCCGCGGTTGAGCTGAAGCCACATGCCGTCGTACTGACCGATGCCGCTGTGCCAGCGGTTGTTCAGGACGCCATCGATCGCATTCGCGGGACCGTTGCCGGCCTTGGAGTTGCTGGCGGTCACGGTCCACGACGCCCGCGGGTCGAGTCGGCCTCCGGACAGGGCGGCGACCTCGTCGGCATCGAGCGCCTCTTGGTAGAGCATCACTTCGTCGAGGATGCCGTCGAGCTCCTTGGTCGGATTCGTGCCAGTGCCGCTCGCGCCGACATAGGTGGCCGCGTTGGCATTGAAGACGCCGGCCGGGACAGCGACGGTGTCGACCAGAATGCCGTCGACGTAGAGCTTGGCGGTATCGGCCGAGGCGTCGTAGACGCCCGTCAGGTGGTACCACGTGTCCTGCGCGTAGTTGAAGCTGGCCCGGGCTTCGGCCTGGGTGACGGGCGAGGTGTCGGCGGCGAAGACGCGGAATCGGAACTGCCCGCTGTTGACGCCGAGGTCGAACGCGCTGCGGTGGTTGCCGACGGCGCTGACGGCCGTGTCGCTGCCGGACGTGTCGTCGAGCCGGACCCACGCGGACGCGGTGAACGACTGCGAGGTGTTGAGGATGTTCCCCGCCTTGCCATGACCGTCGGCCGTGAGACCGAGGCCGTAGCCGCGCATGGTGGAGTAGCTGTTGCCGGTCTTTCGGAAGTCGCCGACGTGGTCGAGCGTGTGGTCGTTGCCGGTGCGGTCGAGGCTGGTGAGGACGCTGTTGACGTGGTCGAAATCCCAGTGCGCGACGGCCTGTGGATCGCCCGTCACGCCGCCGATCGAGACGAGCACGACACGATCGTCGAGCGGCACCGTGACCTGTGAGCGATCGACGCCCAGATCGGTCTTGGTGAGCGTGGACGAGTTCGTCCCGCCGCTGCTGGCGACGAGGTTGTTGTAGAGCCGGACGGTGCCGACGTCCTCGCCGAAGCGCAGCGTGACGTCGCCGCTGGGGACGTCGAACTCCTCGACGGGCGTGCCGTTGCTGTCACTGCTGACCGCGTCACGCCAGAGGGCGAGGTAGAAAGTCCCGTCGCTCTTTTGCATCAGCGTGTGATGCACGTTGGCCGTGTCGCCGTCGAGATCGAAGTCGAGGGAGCCGGGCGTGAAGCCGTTGGGCTCCCAGTAGTGGGTGGTTTCGGGCGGGAGTCCGACGGTGTCTTCGGTTTTGGTCTGGAGCGTGGCGTCGCCGAGGACGTCGATGGCGTTTCGGATCCACCAGTAGCCGGGCTTGCCGGTCCACGTTCCCTTCTTGTCGCCCACGACGCCGGTGTCGTCGAAGTCGAGCAGGCCGTACTCCTTCTCCTCGTCCGACAAGGTCGCGTCGTCGAACTGGTCGAGCATCTCGTAGTTGAACGTGCGTCCGACGTTCTCGTTGAAGCCGGCCAGCAGCGTTTTGGGAATGAAGACGCCGTGCTGGTCGAGCGTGACCGGCTGTTTGCTGTCGTGATCGTTGATGGCGGTGCTGGCTCCGGTCTCGGTCACCTGGACGCCCAGGTCGCCGGTCTGCAGATCGAGCCCGGCGTTCATGCGGCGAATGTCGTACGATGGAGCGCTCGGGCGGACGTACGGGTAGCTGTGGATGTTGCCGTAGTCGACGTAGCCGGTCAGGTCGCCGGTGTCGTCGCTGCGTTCGGGCCAGACGACGGACGGGCCGAGCAACGGGCGATCTTCCCAGACGGCGTCCCCGCGGACCAGGCCGTGGATTTCGATGGTGCGGTTAGCAGCGTTGGTCCCGCCACCGTTGAAGTCGTATTCGTTGACGCCCTCGAACGCCTCGATGACGTCCGCCCCGAGGCGGTAGTTGGCGGTCGTCCAGGCGCTGTTCACGCTGGTGTTGGCGTCGTAAACGTTGCCGGAATTGGGCAGGATCATCGTGGTGCGAATGCCCTGGTCGGCGAGATCTTCGAGGATGCTGGTGTAGCTCCCGGCCAGCCAGCTGCTGGTGCTGGCCGGCACCAGTGCATCGCGGACGTGGCGGATGCCGCTGTCTTCCAGGAATGGCAGCCACGCGTCTTTGTCGAGGGCGTAGGGGCGATCGGTGTAATGAGCGTGGATGTTCACGCCGATCGAGTCGACGAAGTCGTCGGCGAATCGGGCCAGGGTGACGGTGAGCAGGCGACGCGGCTCGAGCGATTCGATCGCGGTCGCACGGGAGTCGCTGCAGCTGCAGGACGGAGCAGTTCGAGACATGGCAGAGCCCTCCTCAGGCTCGATGACAGTTCGATTGGCTCGTTGCCGGCTGGCTCGCAGGTCACGGAGCCGCTCTCACACCTGATGTCGCAACGCCCCGGCCTCCTCC